>JALWRJ010000001.1 GCA_026994125.1 Cyclobacteriaceae bacterium
AAGAAGCGGATACAGGCCATGTATCGGCTACGGCTCTTTCGGAGGCATTAAACAACCAAGGCCATATGGCGTTGAACGGACTGTATTTTAACAACGGGCAGGCCACGCTACAGCCTGCATCGGAAGCTACCTTGCAAGCCCTGGCAGCCTATTTAAAAGCTAACCCAACTAACACCTATTTTTTAGTAGGCCATACCGACAACACGGGAGATTTTGAAGCTAACCAAGCGCTTTCTAAAAACAGAGCCCTCAACGTGCTACAAACCTTAACCGAGCAGTATGGGGTAGTCGCCAACCAATTAAAAGCATATGGTGTAGGCTCCCTGGCTCCGGTAAAGCCCAACACTACCGAATCCGGACGTGCCAAAAACCGAAGGGTGGAGTTGGTACGCGAGTGAGGACACAAAAAAAGCGACCATTCCCGGTCGCTTTTTTTGTAAACTATATTTGTACTTACTTAGCCAATGGCCACACGTTCAAATTTTGCTACCGTCATACCTTTAGCTACACCATCCAGGTATTTTTCAATGGTAACACTATTATCTTTCACAAACTTTTGCGAAAGTAAGGTGTTTTCGGCAAAGAATTTATTGAGTTTTCCTTGAGCGATTTTTTCGAGCATGTGCTCAGGTTTTCCTTCGGCACGTACTTGCTCCTTACCAATTTCAAGTTCACGGTCAATAATTTCTTGAGGCACTTCGTTTTTACTCAACGCAATTGGGTTCATAGCCGCAATTTGCATAGCTACGTCTTTACCTGCTGCGGTTTGGTCGGCACCACCGGTATTAGCTAAGCCAACCATAACACCCAATTTATTACCGGCATGTATGTAAGGCACTACTTGTTCGGCTTCCATACGTACATAGGCACTAATTTCAAGCTTTTCGCCAATTTTGCCAATCATATCGGTTAGCTTTTCAGCAATGGTTAAGTCGCCTGCTTTTAAGCTCATTAAAGCCTCAATATTTTCGGGGTTTTCGTTAATGGCCACCTCTAAAATTTCGTTACCTAAAGCCAAAAAGCCATCGTTTTTAGCCACAAAATCGGTTTCGCAATTAAGAGCTATTAATACACCTTCGGTGTTGGCCTCGTTGGTTTTAATAAAAACAGAACCTTCCGAAGTTTCTCTGTCGGCTCGCGAAGCCGATACTTTTTGTCCTTTTTTACGGAGAATATCAACAGCTTTATCAAAATCTCCATCCGACTCGGTTAGGGCTTTTTTGCAGTCCATCATACCTGCACCGGTCATTTTTCTAAGTTTGTTTACGTCTTGTGCGGTAATCGCCATGATAGTAATATTTAATGTGATACTTTTTGTAAAAAAAATGAACATCAGGCCTGGATGTCCGATGTTCATTTTTATAGTTATTTAATAGGTTTGCTAAGCTTTTTCAGCTACCTCTTTTTTATCAGACTCATTTGCATCAACAGCACGCTTGGCGTTTTCTTCTTCCTTGCGCTTAGCTTCTTCTTTGTCTTGCTTACGCTCAGCCAACCCTTCTTCTACTACTTTACCAATATATTTGGTTAAAATATCAATCGACTTAAAGGCATCATCGTTAGCCGGAATAGGAAAATCAACTAAAGTGGGGTCTGAATTGGTATCAACCAAAGCAAACACCGGAATGTTTAACTTGCGTGCTTCCTTAATCGCAATATGCTCGCGCATTACATCAATTACAAAAAGGGCAGCTGGCAAACGAGTTAAGTCAGAAATTCCGCCTAAAATACGTTCCAGTTTTTGTTTTTCACGATTAATCATTAAACGCTCGCGCTTTGCCAGGTTTTTGTAGCTGTCTTCTTTCATATTTTTTTCCATGGAAGACATTTTTTTAAGCGATTTCCGGATGGTGGCAAAGTTAGTAAGCATACCTCCCAACCAACGTTCGGTTACGTAAGGCATGTTTAGTCGTTTCGCTTCTTCGGCCACAATTTCCTTGGCTTGCTTTTTAGTAGCCACAAACATTACTTTACGGCCCGAGCGTACGATGTTCTTAAGAGCATTAGATGCTTGTTCAAGGCTCTCAAGGGTTTTATTTAGATCAATAATGTGGATGCCGTTTTTTTCCATAAAAATATACGGAGCCATACGGGGATCCCACTTTCTTGTTAAGTGCCCAAAATGAACACCAGCATCTAGTAAGTCCTTGTGTTTTAAATTTTCCATTATATATATTAGATGTTAGAGATCAGCTGTTAGACGTAAGAACACAAAAAATTTTGTGTCTTTTGTCTAACATCTAATAACTCTATTTTAACGTTTACTAAACTGGAATTTTTTACGGGCTTTTCTTCTACCCGGTTTTTTACGTTCAACCATTCGAGAATCACGTGTTAAAAACCCTTCTTTCTTTAAAGCCGGTCTGTTTTCGGCATCAAATTCACAAAGAGCTCTTGAAATAGCTAAACGGATGGCTTCAGCTTGTCCTTTAATGCCACCGCCATCTACATTAATTTTA
>JALWRJ010000002.1 GCA_026994125.1 Cyclobacteriaceae bacterium
TGGCGTGCGTTTTGTTGCACTTGTTGTACGTATTCGCGGGCAAACTGCACTACCTCCTGAAATAACTCTTGCTCAATCACCAACAATTTACCTTCGGCACTAAGTATTTTTTCTTCATACACTTTAAGTTCTTCAGTAATATACCGCTCGGCATTTACCAGCGTTTGTTTACGAATCCACTCCGGTGGCACTTTATCTTTATGGGCATTGCTTACCTCTAAGTAGTAGCCAAACACCTTGTTATAGGCTATTTTTAAGGAAGCTATACCGGTTCGCTCTACTTCGCGTTCGCGTATTTGCTTTAAATAATCTTTCCCCGAAAAAGCCAGGGTACGCAATTCGTCCAATTCTTTATTTATACCTTCTTTAATAATCCCCCCCTGATGTGCCAGCATGGGGGCATCTTCTTTTAGCTCGGTTTCAATTTTTTGGATGAGTAATTCGCAGCTGTGTAGCAAATCGGCCTTTCGAGCCAATTCTTCGTTGCCGGCTGCTATTAAGAGCTCTTTTATGGGCAGAGTGTAACGCAACGACCGTTTAAGCATTACCAGTTCGCGCGGGTTTACACGGCCTACGGCCACTTTCGAAATCAATCGTTCCAGGTCGCCAATATGGCTTAGGTTGGCCAAAATTTGCTGTAAAAGTTCGGGCGATTTATAAAAAGCCTCTACTACTTTTAATCGAGCTTCTATTTCCTCTTGCTCTTTTAAAGGCAGCACCACCCACTTTTTCATCATTCGAGCTCCCATGGGGGTAACCGTTTGGTCTAAAATGTCTATTAACGGCACGCCCCCTTCTAACTGGGGGTAAATAAGTTCCAAATTGCGGATGGTAAACTTATCTAACCAAACAAATTTTTCTTCGGCAATGCGCGAAATGGCATTAATATGCGATACTTCCTTGTGTTCGGTTTCTTTCAGATAAGTTAGGATGGCTCCCGCAGCAGCTACAGCTTTTTTTAAGGCATCTATTCCATAGCCTTTTAAATTGGGTGTATTAAAATGGGCAGTTAACAATTCATAACCATAATCTTGCCCAAACACCCAGTCGTCCAGGGCAAAGCTATGGTAATCGCTTAGGCCCAAGCCTTCGTAGGTAGTGCGATATGGCTTGGCATAAATTATTTCTTTGGGGCTAAAACTTTGGATAAGTTTGGTAATATATTCGGCCTGCCCCTCGGCCACCATAAACTCCCCGGTAGATAAGTCTAAAAATGCAATACCCAGTACTTCTTTATCAAATGCAATGGAAGCCAGGTAGTTATTTCTGCGGGTTTCCAACACATTATCGCTATACGCCAAGCCGGGGGTAACCAACTCGGTAACTCCACGTTTTACAATACCTTTCACCATTTTAGGGTCTTCCAGTTGGTCGCAAATGGCTACCCGGTTGCCGGCACGCACCAGCTTTGGCAAATACGTTTCGAGGGCATGGTGAGGAAAACCCGCCAACTCCATTTCAGAAGCGGCACCATTCGAGCGTTTGGTAAGCACAATATCCAGCACTTTACTGGCCTTAATGGCATCTTCGCCAAAAGTCTCGTAAAAATCGCCTACCCTAAATAGTAACAATGCCCCGGGATACTTTGCCTTAATGGCATTGTACTGTTTCATTAATGGAGTTTCTTTGGTTTTTTTTACTTTGGCCAAGGCTATCTATTTTTGCTACAAATATTGGTTAAATATTAGGATTTCGGAAACGGTTTTTTCGAAACTAATCAGAATTAACAAACAGCCCCACCCAGGATGCGCAAACTAAAAAACGAAGAACTAAACCGCCTAAGCCCCAAAGCTTTTAAGCAAGCCGCTAAATCGCCTATAATTATTATTTTAGACAACGTAAGAAGCATGAATAATGTGGGGTCGGCCTTTAGAACAGCCGATGCATTTTTAGTAGAAGCCATTTACCTCACGGGCATTACTGCACGCCCCCCCCACCGCGATATTCATAAAACAGCCCTAGGCGCCACCGAAACCGTAACCTGGCAATATTTTAATACTACCTCGCTGGCGGTAGCACAAGCTCGCCAAAACGGGTTTAGCATCGTTGCGGTTGAGCAAGCCGATAAAAGCACACTGCTTACCGATTTTGCGCCCGAAGCTAACCAAAAATATGCATTGGTTTTTGGCAACGAAGCGTTTGGGGTTGAGGACACCATTGTAGCTAACGCAGATACTTGCCTGGAAATTCCCCAGTGGGGCACCAAGCATTCGCTAAATATTGCCGTAAGCATTGGCGTAGTATTGTGGGATGTACTTACAAAAATTGAAAAAACCTCTTAACAGCGTAAATTCGCCATTACTTGAAAGGCCGTTCCTAAGCTTCAAAAAAAAAGGAGAGTATCCTCTCCTTTTACTTAACTTTCCTGCTTTAATAAGCAGGCTTCCTAATAAACTACAAAACCAATGAATAAATCATATTCATTTGGAAAACAATGTAATATTTAGCTAAC
>JALWRJ010000003.1 GCA_026994125.1 Cyclobacteriaceae bacterium
CTGCTCAAACCACCCGTAGCGCAAATTGCGGGCGGCCATTTGTATGGATATTCCTTGAGCATGGGCGTAAACCTGGGTATCAAAAGAGGTTGTGTAGCATGGTACACCCCAGCCAGCGGCCAGTTGTTTAACAAATTGCTCATCTTCATCGGATTCCTTACCCCGCAATTTAAAATTGCAGTGTGCCATAGCAAAAGGTAATTTAGCCTTATAAAACAACGTAGCTAACACTACCGAATCTACCCCGCCACTTACCGCCACTAGGGTACGAGCGCTTGTGGCAATATTATTGCTTTTAAAAAATTGAAGCAGGGTATTTTCCATACTTCAAAAATAGGAATTTTAAACCACCCGATTTTAGACTTTTTGTTTTTAAAACAAAGCTTATCCGGTTAGCCTATAAGTATAGTGCTTTGTATTAGCTTTGAAAAATTAAATTAGCAACACTCCATGCGGCAGTTTTTATTTATTTGTATCATTCTATTACTTAGTGCCAACACGCAGGCGCAAAAAAAAATAAAATTAGAACCGGGTGCCAAAAAAATGACAGGCCTTCGTAAAGGAGGGGTAAACTACACCATAGTAACAGGCAACGTTAAGTTTACCCATAAAGGCACTATCTTTTTTTGTGATTCGGCTGTATTAGTAAAAAAAACAAACCAATTAGATGCCTTTGGCCATGTAAAAATTTTGGATGGAGACTCCATTACAGTTACTTCTAAAACTTTAAAATATGATGGCAACACCAAAGTAGCCAAACTGCGCACCCAGGTAGTGCTTACCAAGCTAGATCAAATGCAATTGTTTACCGATAACCTTGACTACGACCGCAACACCGATATTGCCTATTACTTTAATAAAGGCAAAGTGGTAGATTCTACCAATGTGCTTACCAGCGAAAAAGGGTATTTTAACACAGTAAGCAGTTTTGCTTCGTTTAAAACCAATGTTATTGGCACCAATAAAGAAAAAACATTGCGCTCGGACACCCTGGTGTACAACACCAAAACCGGGATTGTTTACTTTGTGGCTCCTACACAAATTACCGATATTGACGGCAATGTATTTAATTACACCGAAGGCACTTACGAAACCAAACGCAAGCATTCTAACCTTTTTAAAGGCGTAGCCGAAACCGAGTCGTATTTTATGAAAGGTAATAAGATGCAGCTCGATGACATTAGAGGGAAATATACTGTAACCGGAAATGTGTATATGTTATCGAAAAATGACGATATTATTATAACCGGCCAAAAGGCCATTATGAATAAAAATACACATACCACAAAGGTGTTTGATAAGCCGCTGTTAAAAATGGTTTCGAAAAAAGACACCCTTTATTTAACAGCCGACACGCTGGTATCGATTGATAGTGAAGAAGATACACTAAAACGCCTGTTAGCCTACAAAAATGTAAAAATATATAAAAAGGATTTGGCAGGAGTGGCCGACTCGATAGCCTATTTTGTAGCCGACTCCGTCATGACTTTTTATACCGACCCGGTATTGTGGTCGGGTGCCAACCAGATGTCGGGCGATACCATTGATATGTTTATTGAACAGGAAACCATCTCGAGCATGCACTTATACCCAAACGCCTTTGTTGCTTCGGCCGACTCAGCCGAATACTACAACCAAATAAAAGGACGAAGCATGGTGGCCTGGTTTACAAACGAAGACCTGGATAAGGTAAATGTGTACGGCAACGGACAAAGTATATTTTTTATGCGCGATGAAAAAACATTGGAGTTGGTAGGTATGAACACCATTATATGTAGCGACATCACCCTGCGTTTTAAAGATAGAAAATTAGTAGATGCCTCTTTTTTGGTAAAACCCGAAGGCAAGTTTATTCCGCCTCACGAACTTAAAAAATCGGATACTAAACTAAGCGGCTTTACATGGCGAGGCACTGAAAAACCTACCAAAGAAGAACTACTTGCCAATGAAATTAAAACCGAAGATTTAGAAGAGCAAATGGAAACCATAAACAATATGCCCTTCAATATTGAAAAACGTAAAAAACTACTAAAAAAGCTACCCCCTAAGAAGAATTTAAAACAGTAATTTACATGTACTAAGCAAAAACCTATTTGCTTAATGCCCACATAACATCAACAAAAGAGAAGAGTTTTACTAAACTATAAATAACTTCCAAAAACCTGGAAATCTTTTTTAAAATTAAAAAAAGAGCTACTCACTTTACTTTTACATTTAAAATTAATATATTTACTACAGATGATTTTTTTAACTAGGTTATGGGCAAAACTTGGATATACGTATTTCTATTGCTATTGGTCTCAAAGGCAAGTATTGGCCAAAGCTTACGTATTATAACCGGCTCTAACCAGCACACAGGCCAAATAGGTACTACCTTAACTACTCCTATTAAAATTCAGAACAATAGCGACCATTTAATGGTTATTGGCTATGCGGTAGCAGAACAAAATT
>JALWRJ010000004.1 GCA_026994125.1 Cyclobacteriaceae bacterium
CGCCAGCCGTAAACGAAGCCGAATTAACTTTTATATAGGCAAAATTAACCCCGGCTTCAAGGGCCAGAGAGGGCCGTAAATCAAAGCTGCCCTCTGTGCTTAACTTATGCTGGTAGCTGTCTGTAGCCGAGCCATTATAGTTTATATTATCGTATAAAAACCCATAGGTGGTTTGCCAGCTACCCTTTAAAAATTGATGTTGGTAAGTAAGGGCACCCCATAGGTTATCGTCTTTTTGGTTGTTGGTGGCTGTGCTACCAATTGAGCCCTGCAAATCTCTATTGGCCTTACCGGCTTGCAGGTGTACGCTTAATTGGCTGGCTGGTGAAAACTGCCAACCTGAGTTTAGTTGCATACCCAATAGGTTAAACCCGGCATTTTGCTGCCTACCCAGGTTATCGCCATTGGCCGATCGGTACGGAAAATTGTTTTTTGAAGTTTTATAATAACCACCTACCTGCATATACCCATTGGCTCCGGCTTTGCTCCATGCCAGCCTGCTGTTAGAAGTACCAAACGAACCCAGGGATTGTACTACCGTAAGTGTATTGCCTTTGGCCGGCACTTGGGGTTGCAATAGCAGGCTTCCACCAATGGCTCCGGTACCAAACCTGGCCGATGAAGACCCATGTACAATATCAATAGAGCCCACAAAATCGGTGGGAATAAGTGCCAGGTCGGCTTGCCCCAGTTGAGGATAGCCTACTTGCAGGCCATTCCACAATATAGTAGTATGCGAAGCCCCGGTACCACGAAACGACAGCGAGGCTAACATGCCCTCGCCATACTGTTTAATAAACACCGTTGATTGGCTGCTAAGCAGCTGTGCCAGGTTGGTTTGCGGATAGTTGGCCAGGGTAGCCGAATCGATGCTGGAAATATGCGCACCCGCTCCGAATTTGCTTAGGGCCGGAGCTGTTATCATAACCGGAGATAACACACGGGTGGTGTCCTGGGCATATACCATGGAACTTAAGCCGGCTAGTAATATAGCTAGTAATTTGTACCGGGGGCTGTATATGTTACGATTTACCTTGTACTCCATTGCTTTTCACCCGAAAGCGCTTTTTGGGTTTACTATTGGCAGGTCTCCTGGCTTGCCCGGTTTTTGCTACCTTCCCTTCCGAATACCGAAAAGTGGTGTTGGGTGCAAAAACGCTGATTCGTTAACTAACGAACCGGGTTTACAGTTGCGGGGACAGCTTTCGAATAGAACGAAAATTCCCTTTTAATCTTAGGTAAAAGGCAATCTGGCCTTTACCATTAGAACCAATGATGCGAAAGTACAGTACACAACACCAATTAACAACTTCTGGCTCATTGAAATGTAACTATCGGTAAATTAAAGGTGAACTAAGCATATAAAGTGCGCAAAGATGACTTGCATCATTTTACCGGTAAAAGAACCGCCTTATCATTGGATTTTTAACCAAAAAGGCATTTTTTGGGTAAAGTACATAAACTAATAAGGCTAATAATAAGTAGAAATTACTTTTTTAGCTTATATTTAATCTATGTTTTAACATTTACCCGCCATCCATCTTATGAAAAATTCACTCAAAAAGCAGGCATTTATCGCCAATGTAGTCTTTGTTAGTTTTATTGCAATTATTTTGTTTATGATGAGCGAAATGGGCAAAATAAGCACCATGCAAAAAATAGAGCGCGACCATGCCGAACTCACTCAATTATTAGTAGCTCGCACCTATGAGGTTAAATTGGCGGCTGCCGAAAATGGAGTGGATAATGTGTTTAATAGAAAAAACAAAAACGTGCTGGAAGGTGGGGTTTTGCAGATTTTAGCAGAAATGCAAACCAAGCCCGAGGAAGTATTGGCCATGACCAATGCATTTGAAAAATGGATGTTTAGTGTAATGGGGTTTGCCCGAGCCTTTGACCTTGCCCGCGAAGACATTGTAGATATTGACAATGTTCGAAAAAACATTGAGTCGTTTAATACAGGAGCCATATCGGTGGGTAAGTGCATAGAACTTAACGATAAACTGATAAGTAAGCTACAACAAAATGGGGCTGAATTTGCTGATATTGTAATTGATGCAGCTAATCTGGTAGAAAATATGATGTTTTTTGGCACCCTTATTTTATTGGGTGGTGTATCTATTCAGTCTTACCGTAGTTCAAACAAAATAGTGCTTAACATTAACCGCATTAGCTCGCATTTAGAACAGGTAGCGCAAGGGCATATATCCGATGAGCTACCGGTACTACAGGAGAATGAACTTGGCTTAATTACCACCTACTCAAACTATTTAACGAACAAACTAAAAGAGGTAATTGGGGGAGTAAACAATACATTAAATGTGCTAGGCACCATTAGCGCTTCGGTAAATGCAGTAGCCAACGATTTACGCGAGCGAGCCAGTACACAAGCCACCGCAGCCGAAGAAATATCCGCCTCATTGGAAGAACTGGCCAGCAATACCGA
>JALWRJ010000005.1 GCA_026994125.1 Cyclobacteriaceae bacterium
TTGACTAATACCTGGTTATAATGCAAAAAGAAAAAGCCAGCCCCGATAATAGCAAAAATTTATTTCATAAGTGCCCCCAAGGTATAAATGTTGAAACTATTGACAAAAATCCTGAAAAACTCAGGTGAATTTTTCCTGGGTAAACGGCAATGCTATCGCAGCACATTGGTTTGTTTAGTCATTTCGTTTAACACATCATCGGCATTTAATTTAGGTAGGCGTACATAGTTGGCACCTAGCATTTGCGCTAATTCTATTCCGTAGGGGTTGTCTCTACGACCCATTCGGGTATCAAATACCAGGCACGAAGTAATATGCGATTGCAAAGTGGGACAGATGGCTTTTAATTCATCCATAGCAACCACTTCCGGTTGTCCTGCCTCGTTTGGCCGGATAGGCTGGTTGGCTTTGCCATCGGTAAATAAAACAAGCACAGTGCCCGGTGAGGTTCGTTGCGCATTGTTTTTCTTTACCATATCCAAGGTTTTAATCAACGCAGCACCCAGCGGGGTTTTACCTCCTGCCCGTATTTTTTTTAAGGCTGCAGCGGCTTTGGTTACTCCAGTGCCCGGAGGCAATAGCACTTGAGCCTCTTTGTTTCTAAAGTAGATAAGGGCTACCTGGTCCCGGTAAACATAGGCTTTTTCCAGTAACCGAAGGGCAGCTCCTTTCGCAGCCTCAAAATGATTAATCGCCATGGAGCCGGAGCCATCCACTGCAAAAATAAAAAGCAGGCCGGAGCGTTGCTGGTATTTTTTAATATGGATGTCTGAGGCTTTGATGGTTAGTTTTTGCTCCTTAGTACCGGGTACGGGCTGGTTGATAGCGGCCGATTTTAGGGTGGCCAGCAAATCAATTTTACCTTTGCTTGGCAAACCCTGTACCGAACCGGTATGCCGGCCTCGTTGTAAGTTGTATGCCAATTGGTGTTTACCGGCCGGTGGGCGTCCGGGCGCTGTGCCTTTAAATTGGGGAAAATCGGCCATTAAAAACCCTTCTTCATCGTCTTTTTCAGGCAGTGGCTGCTTTGGTTTACCTTGCCGGCTATCGCCTTTACCTGTTTCTTGCGGTTGTTTTTCAAAAGGTTTTTCTTGGGTGTGGTCTCCTCCTATACCTTTATTTTGCTGCTCTGGTTGTTTCCCCGGTTGCTCTTGTGCCTCTCCGCCTTTGTCTTTGTTGGCCTCGGGGCTATTTGTTTTGCGAGCAATGTCGCTATCGGCCAGGGCATGGTCGCCCAGGCGGGGCATATACACTAGTTTTATGGCCAGGTATATATCTTCGTGGGTAACCGGAGCTCTAAAATTTAAAGCGGCATTAGCTTTGGCACAACGTACGGCAAGCACTTCGGCTCTATTGCCTTCAATACCCATATCATTGGCATATTGGCATAGCGTGCTTAGTTGTTTATCGGTAATGGTTACATGGGGCAAAATGCTGCGTGCTCGTGCTACCCGTGATATCACATCCTCGGGTATATGCATTTGGTTTTGTTGGCGAGCTGTTACAAACATACGCCAGCCCAGGTGGTTAATAGTTTCGGAAAACACTAAAAATGCCATGCGGTCGTACATAGCAGCAGGGAGCTCTCGTTCGGCCGGATTAAAGGTGCCAATAATGCTAAACTTAGCGGAGTATGTAATGGAGGCTCCTTCGCGTTCCAGTTGTACTTCGCCTTGCATTAAGGCTTGCATAAGTACGGTAGTAATTTCGGTAGGAAGCAAATTTATTTCATCAATATACAACACTCCTCCGTTGGCTCGTGCAAGCAACCCGGGAGTTGTTACCAGTGTTTTTTGAGCTCTCGATTGTTCCAGGTCAATGCCTCCCACCAACTGGCTTACTGTACAGCCCAAGGGCAAATTAACAAAAGGGGCATTTTTAGGAAAAAGCACTTTTGATAAACGAGCTATTTTAGATTTACCTGTTCCGGATGGCCCTGCAATAAGCACTCCCTGCAAAGCGGGTTCAATAGCTAACAAGGTAAGCGCCAAATACGGGTCGTTTAGTCCGGGGAAAGAACTCATAGCCAGGGTTAATCTTGAATCATTAAAATCTCATTCATTACCTGTTCAATTTTTTGGAGCGAATCAATTTTTTCGAGGGGGTCTTTGCGCAAGCGGTGCTGTAAGCTCATGGGGGCTACTTCACGAATGTCTTGTGCTGAAACCCTGGTGCGTCCGTGCAAGGCTGCCAGCGCACGAGCGGCCCTGCTTATGGTTATTTCGCCACGGTGGCCATCAATTTTTAAGCTTAGGCACAATTCAATGGTTTTGGCCAACAGGTGTTCGGGCAATACTACCTGAGGCAGTAGCTCCATAGCCTGTAAAATTTGCGATTTTAGTTTTTCCTGTGCCGGAAACCATTGTTTGGAAATTGCTTCCGGGTTTTGCCTAAACGCTTCAGTGTTTTTAATTACCTCTATGCGCTGGTTAATTTCAGTAATGG
>JALWRJ010000006.1 GCA_026994125.1 Cyclobacteriaceae bacterium
CATTTTAGTAGCAGCAACTTTACTCGTATTTAGTTGCACTACCCACACCGAAACCAAAGAAACAACCAAAAAAACAGGTGTAGTTAGCGAAAAAGCCATGGTGGTTTCGGCTCACCCCATAGCCTCTGCTATTGGAAAGGAAATTATGGCTAAAGGGGGCAATGCTGTAGATGCTGCTATTGCCGTACAGTTTGGATTGGCCGTGGTTTTTCCATTTGCCGGCAATATTGGAGGTGGAGGATTTATGGTGTATCGCGCAGCTGATGGAACCACCAACACATTAGATTTTAGAGAGATGGCTCCTGCAAAAGCACATCGGGACATGTACCTGGATTCGGCCGGCAATGTAATTAAAAACCTCAGCATTCGTGGTCATTTGGCGGTTGGGGTACCGGGCTCTGTAGATGGCATGGTTGAAGCCCACAAAAAATATGGATCGCTGCCTTGGGAACAGCTCGTGCAACCTGCCATAGATGTAGCCACCAAAGGTTACATTGCTACCAAAAAACAGGCCGATGGATTTAACAGAATTGCCGAATCGCTACGCGAAACCAATACCCTGGCACCCGAACACCTGCTAAAAGAGTGGCACGAAGGCGATACTATCTTTCAATTGGATTTAGCCAGCACCTTGGTGCGCATCCGCGATAACGGACGAGCCGGATTTTACGAGGGCGAAACTGCACAATACCTCATTGATGAAATGAACCGCGGAAATGGCATCATTACACAAGAAGATTTAAACAATTATCACTCGAAATGGCGCAAGGCTATTACCGGCACCTATCGAGGGCACAAAATAATTACCATGCCTCCCCCATCGAGCGGTGGCATTGCTTTGGTGCAACTATTACAAAGTGTTGAAAACTTTAACCTCCAGGAAATGGGGCACAACTCGGCCAGTTATGTGCACCTGCTTACCGAAGCCGAAAGGCGTGTATATGCCGATCGGGCAGAGTATTTAGGAGATATGGATTTTTACAATGTACCCATCGCACAACTCACCAATCCTGCTTACAACAAGGAACGAATGGCTTCGTTTAACCCGCAAAAAGCTACACCATCGGATAGTATTGGGCACGGTCATATTTTACTCGAAAGCGACCAAACCACGCACTTCTCCATTGTAGATGCACAAGGCAATGCAGTGGCCGTAACCACTACACTTAATGGCGCTTATGGCAGCAGGGTAGTGGTGGGAAAAGCTGGTTTTTTTCTAAACAACGAAATGGATGATTTTAGCATTAAGCCCGGAGTACCCAATATGTTTGGGCTTATTGGGGGCGAGGCCAATGCCATAGCTCCGGGTAAACGTATGCTTTCTTCCATGACCCCTACTATTGTAGAAAAAGAGGGTAAATTACTCATGGTAACCGGCACCCCGGGTGGGGCTACCATAATTACTTCTGTGTTTCAATCTATACTTAATGTAATTGATTTTAACATGGGCATGCAAGAAGCCGTGGCAGCCAAGCGTGTACATAGCCAATGGTTGCCCGATGTAGTAATGTACGAACGTGGGGGGCTCACGGGCGAAACGCTTAAAACATTGGAAGGCATGGGCCATAAAATGCTGGACCGGGGCAACATTGGCCGTGTAGATGCCGTAAAAGTGTTAAAAACCGGAAAATTAGAAGGCGGTGCCGACCCCCGTGGAGATGACCAGGCCGTAGGATTTTAAAACAGTAATCAATTTAATTTTATCAATATCAACCTTTAAAACAAGTAGAAACTATGAAAAAAACTGTCATGTTTGTATTGCTGGCCACTTTTGTGTGGAACGCAAATGCGCAAATTACTATTCCAGCAGCCAGTCCGGCCGGTAGTGTGTTTTCCAAAGTAGGATTAACCGATGTTACCATCGATTACTTTAGGCCAAAAATGAAGGGCCGCAAAATATTTGGCGTAGGAGATGATTTTCTAGTGCCTTTTGGTAAAATTTGGCGTACCGGAGCCAACAGCGGTACTATTCTTACCACCAGTACCGATATTAAAGTAGAAGGAAACACCCTACCCAAAGGTGAGTACATGCTACTTACCATACCCGGAGCCGATAGTTGGACGGTAATCTTTTACAAAGACAAAAGCATTGGAGGGAATATGAGCAAACATAACGAGGCCAATGAACAACTTAGGGTAACGGTAAAGCCCACAAAACGAACCGAGGCGGTTGAAACCCTTACTTTTAATATTGCAGATATTAGCGAAGACAACACGAAAGCTGCCCTCGAGTTGGCTTGGGAAAACACCTCGGTAAAAGTGGGTATAGAGGTTAATTTTGATGACATGGTGATGGCCGAAATAAAAGAAAAAACCCAGGTAAACGAACGAAATTATGTAGCGGCAGCAAATTACTATTTTAATAATGGTAAAGATTTGGAACAGGCCTTAACCTGGATGAACCTTTACCTTGATAAACATCCCGAAGAATTTTGGAACATCC
>JALWRJ010000007.1 GCA_026994125.1 Cyclobacteriaceae bacterium
AAAAAGTAGCCCAGCGAGCGGCCTGGGTAGCCAGCCATTGCGTAGCCCAAGTGCCCAGCCTGGCCACTCCTTACCTGGAGCAGCTTGTTAATAACCTCTACAAAACAAAAAACAACGCCATAAAACGAAATACTATGCGGTTATTGCAATACACCTATATACCCGAACCCCTATGGGGCGAAGTGCTTGAAAAATGCTTTGAATACATGCGTTCGAGCAATGAAGCAATAGCTGTTAAGGCTTTTTCCATGACGGTAGCTTTTCAACTTTCCCACCAGGTACCGGCCATCCGGCACGAACTAAAGTTACGTATCGAAGATATGTTACCCTACGCCAGCCCCGGAATTAAAAGTAGAGGTACACATATTTTACATAAACTGGCAAGTAGCACCTAAAACCGCGATAACTACATTATACCCCCACCTTATCGCATGCCATCTGTTCCAGTTTGTGTAGCAAGGCAGCTCTGCGCAATTTAATTTCATCGGCTTGGTAACGACAATAGTATTGCATTAAAATAGCAGCCTGGTTTACAAAGGTTTCTTTATCAATGGGTTTCATTTCATCAATTACAGGAGCTTCGGCATCGGTTAAATTAAAGAAAGCACCTCCTTGCGTTTTGCGCACTAAACCTGTTTCCAGCTCATAAATTTTCATATCGGCTGTTACGGTTTGGTGGGGTTCGTTAGCGCCATACATGTGCAATGTTAAATAGGGTTTATTTGTTACATTACCCATTTGATGAATAAGGGCATTATTTACTTTAGCAATACTTTTATAGGGTAGTATCTCCTTTTTACTGAGCCTAAACGTATCGCCTGTATTTGCATACACCTGATGCATGACCTCGCCAAATACCTGTACAGCTCCCCATTGAGTGTATCCGTGGTTATGTACACTGCTAAAATCGCCCGGGTTCCAGGTCATTACCATAATTTCAAACGTTTGGGTATGGTAGGCCAGTTTGCGCCCATAGCCATCTTGAATAGGGTGGGCATAATCGGCCCAAGGTTGTAGTTCGTCTTCTTCAATATTGGCCATGGCCATTAGTTCGGCTGCTTTTTGTACCGTTAAATGTGCCTGGTGTTGTTCTACTAAGTTTACCAGCCGTTGTAGTCCGGGAGAAAGTGTTTGCATAGCTTAAAGATAAAAAAATGATTACAAAATTAATTGCATAATAGTAACATCTACCCATTTGCCATTAATTTTTCCTACTTCGCGCTGCACCCCCACTACCTCGTAGCCCAATTTTTTATTATAGGCAATACTGGCTGTATTGGTCGAAAAAATTTTAGCCACTAAATGGTGGTAGCCTAGTTCTTTACATCGTTCTATCAACGAAATTTTCATTTTGGTGCCTAAGCCCATACGCAATTTATCCGAGCGCAAATAAATGGCCGTTTCGCAGGTAGTGCGGTAGCCTTCTCTATCGCTATACCTTTTTAGTAACCCAAAGCCTACTACCTCTCCTTCAAACTCCAGGCACTCTATCAACTCCCGGTCATTAAACCCGGCCATCATCTTTTCGTAATAGGCAGGGGTGCGCAAACTGGTTACCATAGAGCTGCCGCCACGGCTAATATGTTCGTTATCAATGGCTGCTATCACCGAACAGTCGGCCAACGTAGCCCTTCGGATACGTATTTTATCTTCCATTATTCCATCTTATTTTTTCGTAATACTTCGCCCGGGGTTAGTTCATTTATGTGGCCGTTTTCAATAATATAACCTCCATTTACCCACAGGTGCTCCACCCCATCCGACAAGCGGCAGGGGTTAGTATAGGTGGCATTGGGCCTTATTTTACCCTTATTAAATAAAACGACATCGGCTCGGTATCCTTTTTTTATTAAACCCCGGTTGGTAAGCCCAAAAAATGAAGCAGGCAAAGAGGTTATTTTACGTACGGCTTCCTGAAAGGTAAGCAGGTTACGTTGTAGCACATAATCGTACAAAAACTGTGTAAAAGCACCATACGAACGCGGATGTGGCACCCCAATACGGGTAGGGGCATTGATGGGGTGGCTCCAGGAATCGGTGCAAATCATAGCCCTGGGCCAGGTAATGGCTGCATCAATATCAGCCGGATCGATGCAATGATACACAATCCACATTTCGGTATCTCGCATAAGTATATCGCAGATTACCTGCCCCAAAGATTTACCCGTTTCTTTAGCAATTAAATCTACAGTTTTACCTTCCCATTCGGGGTATTGGTTAGAGATGATAAGCATCTGGCTAAGCTCATAATCGCGTTCAATAATATAGGCATCAATTTCTGCCACTACTTCGGGTATAGCCAGTTTAGTTTTAACTGCTGCTAACCCTCCTTCTAAAAAATGCTTGGGTATAAACGCCCGAAGTTTAGTAGAAACAGCCGTATAAGGGTACACATCTATAAAAGCTTGTTGTTTATGCCTTTTGTTGTAGTCCTCTAGCCGTTTTAAAACCTTGGGTATTTTACCAAAATTACGTTTTTCGGCTGCTTTAAGATGGCTAACCAATACGTTAATACCTGCTTTTTCGCCAATTTCGAGGGTCTCCTCAATGGCCTCCTCCAACTTATCACGCTCATCGCGCATGTGGCTGGCATACACCCCCCCTTGTTGGGCAGCAATACTTGCCAACGAAATAATTTCGTAGGTTGTAGCAAAACAACCGGGTGCATAAATTAAACCGGTTGATAGCCCAAAAGAACCCTCTTGCATGGAAGCAAGCAAGGCTTCTTCCATCTGCTGCTGCGCCCTGGCTGATGTTTGTGTCCAGTTTTCTAAGGCACCTCCTCGCAGGGTGCTATGGCCGGTAAGGGTGGCTACATTAAATTGCACACCTATTGTTTCTAAGCGGTTAAAATACTCATCCAGGGTGTGCCAATCAAAAGTAAATTGCAGGTTTTCGGCCAGTTTTTGCATGGTAGGCACCAAATGGGGCAATATAGGCGCAGGTGATGTACCGCAGTTGCCAAATATTTCAGTGGTAATGCCCTGATACAGCTTATGGTCCGCTGCATGTGGGTAAAAATACCCAAACCCGGTTGATGCATGGGTATCGATAAAACCGGGAGTAAGCAGCAGACCATCAGCCTCAATTACTTTTAGCGCATGGGGAGCAACGGCCTGAGCATCCGCAACAAACGAAATATTTTTTCCGGTTATACCTACCATTCCCAGGTAGGGCTTAGCACCGCTTCCATCATAAATGAGGGCATTTTTAATTAGAACATCCAGCATGTTGTAAAGATAATAAAAACCGATTGGCCATAGCAATAGACCGGTAACGGTTTTGGCTGGTAAAAATATATTCCTATATTTTACCCGTTCAACTACCTCATTTTAAGGAGGTTTAGTAATTAAACCAGGATAAATTAAGGTTTAAATGCCATCTTGTTTGTACATATTGTTTGACAAGCCACATTTATAAAGTAGAATTGTGTAAATTAAAAACCTATTAGTTATGCTTGATTTTGATAAATTGGTTGCCATTGCTTTTGATGAAAGGCCTGGCGAACTTGAACCCCAGGATGACCTGTGGAAAGCTGTTTTTTCGTTAGATAAATGGCATTTTATTCTTCGTAAAACAGACGGCCATATACACCCTTATGTAGCCGAAGCACAACAAATTGAACCCGGCACCTATTGGCTTTATGCCTTTACCGAGGCTGAAAGGTGCACACAATTTGAAAAATTGACCGGGTTAACAAACCCTGTTAAAACAGGTGTTGCCATGGAAGTACCTGTAAATGATGCCTTGATACCCTGGGTAGAAAGTTTTTCCCAATACGATGTAAAGGGCATTTATTTTAATGCAGACACACGAGGCTTTTATGCCCCCTTGCACAACCTGGCTCGTATAAAGGAACATTTGGATAGCCAATAACTTTCTAAAAATAAAACACCTTGCTCGTCCTCCTACGCGCCTACACGTGGTAAGGAAAGCTTAGGTAAAATTATCTATCTTTTAAGCACTTCTTTGTTTATGGTAAGCTGCTTAAAAGTCTGGGTATCTATGCTAATTTTTACAAAGTTTTCTGTTTTAATATAACCTTCTTCCATTTCAATGGGATGCTGCAGAACATCCTTAGTAAAATAACGACTCGAAGGGCTTTGGTCGTGGGCGCTGGCATCGGTTATAAAAGCAGCTATTTGTAAGTTTTGCGAGCGCCCAATACCGGTTTCAAACATGCCGCCAATCCAAACTTTAATTGAATGGTCAAAACAATAATTTATCATTTGGATAGTAGCCAGCAGCCCTCCTATTCTACCCGGTTTTATATTAAGTTCGGCCAGGTTATCCTTTTGTTCAATTAAATGGCCTAACGATTCCACTTCTTCATCTAAACAAAAAATGGCCGGCCCTACTTCTTGCTGAAACCTTTTTTGCAAATACGCATTACCGGGCGCAAAAGGTTGTTCTATCATGTAGCCGAGTCGGGCAAAGCTAGCCAGGGTTTCAAAATCGTTTTCGGTAAACGAGCCATTGGCATCAAAACTTAGGTGTGGGTGTTGTGTATTTTTGAGTACTTCTAAAAAAGCAGGTTTAGTATAAGCAGGGTTTATTTTAAACTTTAATCTTCGGTAGCCTTCTTGTATAGCTGCCTCAATAGCCGTTTGCATGTGAGTAGCCTCCTCGAACAAACCCATAGAAATACCCACAGGCACTTTGCGTAAGCGCGGCCTGCCCCAAGCCTCTAAAATTCCCTTTCCTGTTGTATGGCGAATGGCATCGTTCATGGCAAACTCCACCGCTGCTTTGGTAAAGTGCCAACCTCGTATTTTTTGCAATACGCGTAATACACTGCCATAGGTTGTTTTAGCTTTTAATTGAGGAAAAATAAACTTTTTAATAACCTCTAAAGCCCCTTGTACAAACTCGTGCGAATAGAAAGGGTCGGGACGACAGGAGCATTCGCCATAGCCCACAGCGCCTTCAAGGGTGTGCCAGCAAACCACCAAAGCCTGGCGCGAGTTCCGCACCCCAATAGCCGACTTAAACGGCTGCACCTGAGGCACATCCAGCACCACCAACTCTAGCTTAGCCAAACTAATGGGTGTATCTAAAAAAGCGAGAACTTGGCTTGGAACAAACTTCATGAGCCCACCTTAGTTGGCGCTACATACTTAAATAATTTTTTGGTTTTAATTTCGTTGGCCACTTTATGAGGTACCAGTTTTTCCCAACCGTCTTCGCCATGCTGAATCATTTCGAGTACGTGGTCAGAGATAATATGTAAATTTTGTTCCGATACATTGGTAACCGGTATTAGTTTTTTATTATCCAGTAAATATTGTAGTAAACTACGCTGGTTTTCGGGTACTTCAAAGTCGTCCAGGGTGTAGATATCCTCCGAACCTTTTTTTAAGGATGGGTACACATAAAACTTAACATTTCGACCAAATAATATACCAAAGGCTTCAAGAATACCCCCTTTTAGGTTTTCGTAGTATTTTTCCTCAAAAATGTTGTGCAAGTTGTAAATACCCAAAATTAAGCCAACCATTCGGTCTTTATTAAGGCGGGTTATATGCCTAACCAACCTGTAATACTCGGTATAATTAGAAATAAGCACATTTTGGCCTAAGGAGCAAAGCTGATCTACCCGGTTCATAAAATCGGTTACATCAATATCGCCACCTACTTCCAGGTCTTGCAGGGTAAGTTCGGTTAGTACAACTATTTTTTCTTTATCTACGCCCTCTTCTAACTTAAACCTTTTTCGGCCACAAAACAGCATATCTACATTTACATGTGTAACCGGCCTAAAGCGCCCCCGCAAAATGAGCACATTTTTTTTGTATAAGGCTTCGGAGGGCATAAGCACATTGCCCGAAGGACCAAACATGGCTGCACGAGTAAAGCCGTGTTTTACCAGTTTTAAACTCATTAAACGGTTATCCACTTCCGGGAAATCGGGCCCTTCGAGGCGGAACATATCAATTTCGATGCGATGTTGCCGAAAACCATCCACTAACGAAAGCAGAAATTCCTCAGGGTCTTGAATATAGTAGCAAGCATAAATCAGGTTAACCCCCATTTTACCCAGGGCATCTTGCTGCCAACTGGCATCCTGGTCTTTTAGCACCACATGAAAAACACATTCGTTAGTAGGGCCTTGGGGCGACATCTGGAACTTACAGCCAATCCATCCATGCCCCCGGTTTGTACGGGCATAGTTAAGTGTTTCAACGGTATTGGCAAACGAGAAAAACTTGGTGTATTGTACCCGGTGGGGCAATCGTTGATTCAACAAGTCCATTTCTTTATCGAGCATGGCCTGTAGGCGCTCTTCGCATACGTACCTGCCAACCTTGCCATAAATGGCATCGCTATAGGCCATATCGTAAGCCGACATGGTTTTAGCAATGGTACCCGATGCTCCGCCCGACTTAAAAAAATTGGCGGCTACCTCCTGGCCTGCGCCTATTTCGGCAAACGACCCATAAATAGTGGTATCAAAATTTATAGCCAGGGCTTTTTCTTTGGTGGTCAGTTTTTTTTCAACTTCCATGGTGCATATTTCTGGCTCAAAAGTAATTTATTTAGGGGTTAGGTAATGTATGATATCACAATATTTTAATTGATTTTTCTCATTTTTTTAACCGATTAATTTTGAGATTTTAGCGTATGGCAAATAAAATTATTTTATTTAACTTACATTTACAAAACCAACCTACCCAAGCAATATGGAAGCACTCGATTTTATTACCATCCTTATTATTTTAGCTGCCTTCTTTTTACTGGTTAATGTTAAGGTGCTCAAGCTGCCTTCTACGATAGGCTTAATGATTATGGCTTTATGCCTTTCGTTATTTATTATTTTTGGTGAAATTATTTTTAGAACCCTAAAAGAGCTGGCTAATAACCTGATGACCGAGTTTGACTTTTCGAAAGTGCTGTTTCAGGTAATGTTAAGTTTTTTATTGTTTGCCGGAGCCTTAGAATTGGACTTGCGGAAACTGGGCGAAGAAAAATGGGTGATTTTTATTTTAGCCACAGCCGGAGTGCTAATTTCAACCTTTGTGGTGGGCTATTCCATGTACTTTATTTTGCCTTATGCCGGGGTGCATATCGAGCTAATTAATTGTTTGTTATTTGGGGCGCTCATTTCGCCTACCGACCCTATTGCGGTGCTGGCCATGATTAAAAAATCGGTAGTTTCTAAAAGCCTGGAAGCCCAAATTGCAGGCGAATCGCTTTTTAACGATGGCATTGGGGTAGTGGTATTTTTAACCATTTTACACATTGCCACAGCCGGAGCAAGCAGCCATGTAACCCCGGGTAGTGTGGCCATGCTTTTTGGGCAAGAGGTAATAGGCGGCATTGGTTTGGGAGCCATTTTTGGCTACCTGGGCTTAAAACTACTTATGATTATTGAAAACGAGTACACCGAAATTGAGGTGTTAGTAACCTTATCGATGGTGTTGGGTGGAGCCAGCATTGCCGAAATGCTTCATGTTTCGGGGCCTTTAGCAATGGTTACCATGGGTTTGTTTGTAGGTAATAAAGGCCGTAGTGCCGAACTTGAAAAAGCAGCCGGTGAATATGTATATAAGTTTTGGCACCTGATGGATGAAGCTATGAATGCCATTTTGTTTATACTAATTGGTATGCAGATTATTGTTATTAATTGGAGCATGGATTACATACTAGCTGCAGTAATTGCCATTGTTGTGGTGCTAATGGGGCGGGTAATCAGTGTTGGCTTTCCTGTAACCATATACCGGCTTAAATCAGCCATTCCCAAATATACCATCCGAATTTTAACCTGGAGCGGCTTGCGTGGTGGTATTTCCGTTGCCCTGGCGCTTTCGCTCTACGAATTTGCTAAAGAAGGTAAAATGATACCGGAAACGGTAGATTTAATCATTGTAATGACCTATTGTGTGGTGCTATTTTCTATTGTAATACAAGGACTTACTGTTAAAAAACTATTTGCCCTGGCCGCAAAAAGTGAAAAAAATTAAAGATCCCCATCTCACTTTTCATATTTCATATTTCATATTTCATATCTCACATTTCATATTTCACATTTCACATTTCTTCTCAAACCACCCCTAATTCAGGATACTTGCCCGCTTTAGAGCGATAAAAATCTTTAATTTCTTCCACATCTTTTTCATAGTCTCCGGTAGGATAAAACACCGGCCCAATACCGGCATGTTTTTTAGCGTAGTCCAGGTAGCCTAACACAATGGGTACATTTGCCTGCTGCGCAACTCTGTAAAAACCTGATTTCCAACGTTTTACTTGCTTCCTGGTTCCTTCAGGCGTTACCATCATAATAAGTTGCTCACGTTCGTTAATCATATCTACCATAGCATCTACCATGCTTCTTTTTTTGGTAAGGCCGGGCTTGGGTGTTCTATCAATGGCTATACCTCCCAACCCTCGAACAAACCAGCCAAAAACAGGGTTATTTACTACTTCCTTTTTAATAGTTACACGCATGGGAATATCCATGATAAAAAAAGCAATTCGGGCGTAAAAGAAATCCCAATAGCTTGTATGTGGCGCAGCAATAATAACGGCTTTTTTCAGGTCATCGGGAAATGCCCCTACTACCTGCCAACCGGTTAGCTTAAAAATAAATCGTGCAATGGTTTTTAACATTATAGCAAGTTGTTTATCAGGTTATCATCGGTATGGTTGGGCAGGGTAACCCTTAAACCGGGAGTACGTTCCATTTCGCGCTTAATGGCAAATTCAGCCCCACTGTTGCGAGCCCAGCTTCTACGGCCAATGCCGTTATTTACATCGTAAAAAAGCATATTTTGGAGTTTTCGGTCGGCTTCGGGGGTACCATCCAGCACCAGGCCAAAGCCCCCGTTTATTACTTCGCCCCAGCCTACACCTCCACCGTTATGGATCGATACCCAGGAAGCACCCCGGAATGAATCGCCAATAACATTGTGGATGGCCATATCGGCCGTAAATTGCGAGCCATCGTAAATATTGGCTGTTTCTCTAAAAGGAGAATCGGTACCCGACACATCGTGGTGGTCGCGCCCCAACACTACCGGAGCTGTTAAACGGCCCTGGGCAATAGCCCGGTTAAAGGCTTGAGCAATTTTAATACGGCCTTCGGCATCGGCATAAAGTATGCGTGCTTGCGAACCCACCACCAACTTATTGGCTTGGGCACCTTTAATCCATTGAATATTATCGGCCATTTGTTGTTGAATCTCTTGTGGAGAAACCTCCATTAATTCCGTGAGTACTGCTTCGGCCAATTGGTCGGTAAGAGCCAAATCATCGGGATTCCCGCTGGTACATACCCACCTAAAAGGCCCAAACCCGTAATCAAAACACATAGGCCCCATAATATCTTGTACATAACTGGGGTATTTAAAATCTATCCCATTTTCGGCCATTACATTAGCACCGGCACGCGAGGCTTCCAACAAAAAGGCATTGCCATAATCGAAAAAGTAGGTACCCCTGGCGGTATGTTTATTAATGGCATCGGCATGACGAACCAAAGTGGCTTGCACTTCCTGCTTAAATTTTTCCGGTTCATTGGCCATCATTTTATTCGATTCATCAAACGAATAGCCCACCGGATAGTAGCCGCCCGCCCACGGGTTGTGCAACGAGGTTTGGTCGGAGCCCAAATCGATATAGACATCTTCTGCATCAAATTTCTCCCACACTTCAACCACATTACCCTGGTACGCTATGGAAACAACTTCCTTGTTAGCTTTGGCCTGGTTTACCCGGGCTACCAATGCATCCAAACCGCTAATTACCTCATCTACCCAGCCTTGCGAAT
>JALWRJ010000008.1 GCA_026994125.1 Cyclobacteriaceae bacterium
GAGTAGCCAATATGCTTAACAATATTGGGCTGGTGTACCAGGATTTTGGCATTTACGATGAAGCACTTACCTACCACTACAAAGCCCTTGAAATAGCAAAAAAAACTAACAACCCTATACCGGTATCTTACACCTACTCAAACATAGGCCGCGGATATTTGCTCAACCAAAAACTTGATTCGGCTTTAAAATATCACAAACTGGCGGCTCATATATATACCCAACAAAAAAAACACCATAGAAACACCTCTTTTTACCTGGCTAACATTGCATTTACCTACCTAAAGTTGGGTCATCTCGATTCAGCTCAACATGTTGCTGTTCGTTCGTTAAAAGAAGCAGAGCTTATCAAAAACAAACACAGAATAGCAGTTTCGGAAAGTTTGCTGGGGCAAATTTACTTACAGAAAGGCAACCTCCTAAAAGCTGCTGAATTTTTATATAACAGCCAACATAGAGCCGGGCAAAACAACTACAAAGAATTGCTGCGCGACAACCAGTTTGCCTTAGCCCGCTTAGAAGAAACCCGGGGAAATGCCGGCAAGGCACTTACCTTATATAAAAATGCTTCGGCTATTGAAAAAAGCCTGTTTAATAAAAACGAGATTGCCACTTTTACCCAAATTACAATAAACCAGATACAAGAAAAAAGTGCCACCGAAAAAGCTCTGTTGCAAAAAAACATCGAAATCCAAAAAGCCAAAGTAAAAAAAGAAAGGCTTATTAAATGGATTGTTATTGCCGGTAGTACGCTGGTACTTATTGCCTTAATTTACATTGCCTATAGCCGAAAATCCATTAAAAAACTAAATAAAAAACTGCTTACCTCCGAAAAAGAACTTAAACAAGCCAATGCAGATAAAATCAAATTCTTTTCTATTATTTCGCACGATTTAAAAAGTCCTTTTAATAGTGTACTTGGATTAAGCAACCTGCTTTTAATGGAAACGGGAGAAAAAAACCTGCAACGCATTAATCAGTATGCACACTCCATTCATAGCGAAGCTCAAAAAGCAATAAACCTGCTAGCTAACTTAATGGCCTGGACGCTTTCGCACACCGATAAAATGAAGTTTTCGCCTCAAAAAACAGACGTTAATACATTAATAACCGAGAACATTCATTTATTTACAGACATAGCCCAACAAAAAAACATTACCCTGAAAACAACCTCCCAAGTCCCCTTGTATGCCCAAGCCGATGTGGCCATGGTAAATACCATTTTAAGAAACTTAATTTCAAATGCCATTAAATTTACCAAAAGCGGGGGCAAAATAAAGGTAACAAGCAAAGCGGTAGAGGGTAAAATTGAAATAAGCATAGCCGACAACGGTATTGGGCTGGCACCTGAAGCCCTCGATAAACTATTTAGGATAGATGCGCGCCACACCACCTCCGGCACCAACAACGAACAAGGCACCGGCCTGGGCCTTACCCTTTGCAAAGAATTTATTGATAAACACAACGAGCGTATTTGGGTAAACAGCCAGCCGGGCAAAGGAACAACCTTTAGTTTTACCTTACCTGCCACTAGCTAAACACTACATATCCAACCTACCATTCCCCTGTTTAGAACTTATCTAATATATTTTTTTAATTCCCTGGTTTTACTGTAGTCAACTGTCTATATTTTTCTGAATAACAATACCTTCGCTTGTTTATTCAAAATAATATTTTTTAATTCGGGCAAATTAAAAAATATTTATCAACCAAATATCAATTTTATGACAAACCATTACAAAAAATTAGGAGGCATTGCTTTCCTAATGTTAACCGTGTCGTTTCAATTAGTGGCGCAGGTAAAGCCACTCATTAGTAAACGAATAATTGCCGAAGATGGTAAACCCACATTAATCCAATTGGATCAATCGCGACAGGTGCCAATTTACGAAGCTGAGGTAATTCTAAAAGAACAGCTCAACTTACCCAAAAACAACATCATTAAACTGGTTAATTCCTCCACCGATGAACTGGGTGTTACCCACCAAAAATTCCAACAGTTTTATAAAGATGTTAAAGTAGAGTACGCAGTGTATAATGCCCATGGCCAAAACAATAGTTTAAAACTATTAAATGGCGAAGCCAAAGAAATTGCTAACCTGGATGTTACTCCTTCCATTACTGCGGATGCCGCCTTGGCCAAAGCCATGCAGTTTGTAGGAGCCACCAAATATATGTGGCAGGACCCCGAACAAGAAAAGTGGGTAAAAAAGCTGGAAGGCAAAAACAGCGCTACTTTTAAACCCAAAGGTGAGTTGGTTATCGTAGATAACTACCTTACTTCTTCGAAAGAAGCCTACCGGAAACCAACCCTGGCCTATAAATTAAATGTATATGCCATGAAGCCGGTAAGCCGAAACTATGTGTATGTAGATGCTCATACCGGTGAAGTAGTTCATATTGAACCTATCATTAAGCATGCCACAGCCAATGGCACAGC
>JALWRJ010000009.1 GCA_026994125.1 Cyclobacteriaceae bacterium
GGTAGCCAGTTCTTCGGCTTTTTCTTTATTAAAAAAACCTTTATATGAAAAACTACCAATCACCGGAAACTGCCATTCTTTGGGAGACAGGCGGTAAGGGGCACATGCAGTAACCACCCAAAGCACCGGTTGGCCATGTTGGTTATAAAAGGTAGTATAATTAGTTGTGGGTGTCAGGCCCAACGAATCGAAGGCAAAATGTCGAATTTCATTTACCAAACGCAATCGTTGTTTGGTAGAGTCGGGAGTTGTGGCGCGCATTAGCACTTGCTCAATGGGTTCGGCTTGCCATAAAATAGCCAATTGCCCTTTGCCTTGCATAAGGGCATAACCCAGGAGGCCACGGTAATAGAACAAAACAGCCAGCACGGCTATCAGTATAACAAATCCAACTTTTTTAGACATATGTACCTACCTCTCTTCTGCAAACAAATCCATAAACTCAAATTTATCTCCATTAAACAATCCTAAATCGCTTAGCTTAATCGAAGGGATTACCAGCAGTGCCATAAACGACAAGGTCATAAAAGGCGCTTGCAGGGTAGCACCCATTTGCTTAGATAGGTTATCGATGGCCGTATATTCTTTCGAAACCTGGTACCCATCCTGGTTCGACATAAGCCCGGCCACCGGCAGGGGCAGTATTAGCTCTTTACCTGATGCTACCGCTGAGAGCCCTCCTTTAGCTTCAATAACCAGGTTTACAGCCTGCGCAATAGAGGCATCATCTACCCCTACCACGGTAATATTATGCGAATCGTGCCCAACCGAGGAGGCTATAGCGCCTTCTTTTAGTCCGAAATTTTTTATAAATGCCATGGCCGGCTTGGCCTCTGAATAGCGATTAATCACTGCCATTTTAAGCACATCGGTGTTGGTGTTCGATACCACCTTGCCCTCCACAATGGTAGCCGGCAACTGTTGTTTTTTTGTTATGAGCTGGCCATCAAAAGCCTCAATAACGTTCAGGGTATTACCCCGGGCTTCAACTTCAAAATCTGCCGCTTTTTTAAGCGATGTGTTAAACTGGTTGATGATGGGAGCGGGAGTTCGGTTAATTCGTGTTTTTCCGTTTTCGGCCACCAACCGGCCATTTATGTAGGTGGCTTTGGGTATAAACGAACTAAGGTTGTTTACCACAATAAAATCGGCCGGATGCCCCGGCTCCAACAAACCTACCTCCAGTTTATAATGATGAACAGGGTTAATACAAGCGGCCTGCAACACGTTAAATATATCGATTCCCTTAGCTACTGCCCGGGCGGCCAATTGGTTAATATGGCCCAGCTCCAGGTTGTCGGGGTGTTTGTCGTCCGAGCAAAACATCATTAAATGCGACCAATCGTTTAGCAAATCGGCCAAGGCTTCAAAATTACGAGCAGCACTACCCTCACGAATTTGAACAAACATACCCAGGCGTAGTTTGTCAAGGGCTTCCTCCGCAGTAAAGCACTCGTGGTCGGTGCTCATTCCGGCCTGTACGTAGGCTTTGGCCTGATCGCCTCGCAACCCGGGTGCATGCCCGTCCACCGGTTTGCCGTGCTTTTGCGCTGCTTTTATTTTGGCATGTACTACCTCATCATTAAATAATACCCCGGGCCAGTTCATCATTTCGGCCAGGTATTTAATGCGCGGGTCGGCCAACAGGTTATCTACTTCCTGGGTGTTAATTTCGGCACCGGCTGTTTCAAAAGTAGTGGCAGGCACACAACTGGGGGCTCCAAAATTAAATTTAAAAGGCACTTGCTCTCCATTTTCTACCATATACATTACTCCACGGGTACCGAGCACATTCCCAATTTCGTGGGGGTCCGATACGGTGGCCACTGTACCATGTACCACCGCCATCCGGGCAAATTCGGCCGGTACTAACAACGAACTCTCAATATGGATGTGTGCATCTACAAAACCCGGCATAATGTATTGCTCGGGGGCATCGGCTAGTTCTGTAATACGTTCAATTTTTCCGTTTGCTACTTCTACTTCGCCCGGGTAGATGCGCCTATTTTTTATATCAACAATTTGTCCAACAACCTTCATCTTTGGTTTTCTTAATGGGTTAAATCTCTATCTTTGTGTTTGTGAATGTAAAGGTCAGCAAAATATCAATTTATTTTATCCTTTTGCTAGGATGTTTATGTATGGGTAGTTGCAAATCTACGCATAACCACAAACCGGCCAAATATAAAAAAGCCCCTGCGGGCAAACCAATACCTTGCCCTACTAAAGACTGTTAGCCTGCTAAAATGAAGAAAATAATTATTGCCATTGATGGACATTCGGCCACCGGAAAAAGCTCCACCGCTAAAGTTGTGGCCTCGCGCCTGGGTTATCTGTACCTGGATTCGGGTGCCATGTACCGAGCCACCACCTTGTACTTTTTGAAGCACGGAGTTTCGCTCGCCCACAAGGCCGATGTTTTGCGCGCCTTAGAGGAGATTCATATAAGCTTTGAGCCTACGGCACAAGGTAATACAGCTACCTTTTTAAATGGTAAAAATGTGGAAGAGGAAATTAGAAGCATGGAGGTTTCGAATTACGTAAGTGCGGTAAGTGCCCTAAAAGAAGTGCGCCAAGCCATGGTAGCGCAGCAGCGTGCCTTAGGCAAACAAAAGGGTATTGTAATGGATGGGCGCGATATAGGTTCGGTGGTATTTCCACATGCCGAGCTTAAAATTTTTATGACCGCCTCGGCCCGGGTGCGTGCCCTGCGCAGGCAAAAGGAATTGCAAGAGAAAGGACAATCCGTTAGCTTTGAAGAAATTTTAGCCAATGTGCAAGAACGCGACCACCAGGATTCTACCCGTTCCGAAAGCCCCTTGCTAAAAGTGGAGGATGCCATTGAAATAGATAATTCGGAATTGAGTTTTAACAAACAGGTTGAAAAAATTTTACAATTGGCACTAGCAAAAATAAATGGATAAAAAATGACCGTTGATATAGATCAAAAATCGGGGTATTGCTTTGGGGTGGAATTTGCCATTCAAATGGCCGAAGATGAGTTGGCGCAAAATGAAAGCTTATACTGCCTGGGCGATATTGTGCATAACAGCATGGAAGTAAACCGCTTAGCAGCTAAAGGCCTGGTGGTCATTAATCATCAACAATTGGCCGAACTGCACAATTGCAAAGTGCTCATCAGAGCCCATGGCGAGCCTCCCGAAACCTATCAAATTGCTTTAAAAAATAATATTGAACTGATAGATGCCTCGTGCCCCGTGGTACTTAAGCTACAAAACAGGGTGCGCAACGAGCATAAAAAAGTAACAGCTGCGCACGGCCAAACTGTAATATATGGTAAGCAAGGCCATGCCGAGGTGGTAGGACTTACCGGCCAAACGGCCAATGAAGCCATTGTGGTAATGAACGATGAAGACCTGGACAAGGTAGATTTTACCCAACCCATTACTTTATTTAGCCAAACCACCAAAAGCACGACAGGGTTTGCCCGGTTGGTCGAAAAAATTAAAGAGCGCATAGCCACTACCGCTCCTGAAATGGAAGCCCATTTTAATATTAATGACAGCATTTGCCGGCAGGTATCGAACCGTGATAAGCACCTGGCTCGGTTTGCCAGTGTACACGATGTGGTTTTATTTGTAAGTGGTAAAAAAAGCTCTAACGGAAAAGCATTATTTCAGGTTTGCTTGCAGGCCAACGCACGCAGCCACTTTATTGAAAACGAACACGAGATTGACCCGGCTTGGATTAAACCCAATGATAGCGTAGGTATTTGTGGGGCTACCTCTACACCTACCTGGCTAATGGAGCAGGTAAAAGAAAGCCTGTTACAGCTTGCCGTGTAAGTAGGATATCTTACAAATGAGGCCTGGAGCCTGTAAAAAATCTTATCTTTGCATACTAATTAAAAACATATTGCCATGCCCGGAACCGAATTTTTTGGAGAAGAAGAACGAAAAGAAGTAAACGAAGTGTTACAGACCACCTGTTTGTTTAGGTACAACCACGATGAACTGCGCCAAGGCCATTGGAAAGCCAAAGAACTGGAGGCCGAAATAGCCCAATTTACAGGAGCCAATTATGCCCATGCCATATCTAGCGGCTCGGCTGCTGTAGCTTGTGCGTTAGCTGCTTCGGGCATTGGCCATGGCGATGAAGTTATAGTACCTCCATTTACTTTTTTAGCTACTATCGAGGCCGTTTTGTACGCTGGTGGTTTACCCGTATTTGCCGAAATTGATGAGACACTATGCCTTAGTGTAGCAGGTATTAAGGCTGCTATTACACCTAAAACAAAAGCCGTACTGTTAGTGCATATGTGCGGTGCAGCAGCCGATATGGACGGCATTACAGCATTGTGCAACGAAAAAGGTATTAAACTTATCGAAGATGCCGGGCAAGCCCTGGGGGCTTTTTATAAAGGCAAATCGGTGGGCCTATTTGGTACTGCCGGGGCTTTTTCGTTTGATTTCTTTAAAATAACAACAGCCGGTGAGGGCGGCCTTTTTATCACTAACGATGAAGAAACCTATAAAAAAGCAGATACATTTTCGGATCATGGGCACAGCCACGTAGGCGATAACCGGGGCATGGAACCCCACCCTTACCTGGGTTTTAATTTTAGAATTAGCGAATTGCATGCGGCCGTGGGGCTGGCGCAAGCACGTAGGTTGCCTAAAATTATTAGTTTAAATAAAAAGAACAAAAGGTATTTAAAAGACCAATTACGTACTATTGAAGGAGTAACCTTTAGGCGCATGGAGGATGAAGAAGGTGATTCGGCTACCTTTTTAAACTTTTTTATGCCTACCCCCGAACTGGCACAACAAGTAGTAGCACGCCTGGCCAAAGAGGGCATTGGAGGAGCCAATTATTGGCACACCAATATGTACCATTTTATTAACCAATGGGGGCATCTAAAAGAGTTAAAATCTGCGGCTCCTTTGGCCATTCATAGTTTAGGAGCACCTCAGGATTATGCCACCTTAGAACTTCCCAAATCGCAAGAAGTAGTAGGCCGTTTAATATCCTTTGGTATTCGTGCAACCTGGAGCCAGGATGAACTTGCAAAACTAGGAACTGATTTAAAACGAATTATTGAAGAAGTTTTAGCTTCTTAAAGAATAACGTCATCCCTGAGAAGCCAGGGATCCCTAAAATGAAAAACTGAATTAACGAATTGCTACCTATGCAGGAATGACGAAATAGTAACTATGTTTAGAAATTTTAAAAGTGTAGAAAAAACAGCTTACGGAAGAGGAAGCTTTGATAAGCTGGGCGAAATTTTGGAACCTCATCGACAAAGTGGTGCCCAATACCTTATCTTTTTTGTAGATGAATACTTTAAAGGAAACGAAGCATTTACAGCGCGCATACCTTTGCAACCGGGCGATGCCCTGGAGTATATTTCGGTGGCCGAAGAACCCACTACCGAGCTAATAGATGGCCTTAGAGATAAATACCTGGAGGAAAAGGGATTACCTGCCGGAGTGGTGGGTATTGGTGGAGGCAGCGTGCTTGATGTAGCCAAAGCCATCTCGTTAATGTTTACCAATGAGGGCTCCTCTACACTATACCAAGGGCTTAACCTTATTAAAAAACCGGGCATTTTTGCTTGTGGCGTGCCCACCATTTCGGGTACGGGTGCCGAAGTTTCTATGACAGCTGTGCTTACCGGGCCGGAGAAAAAGCTAGGCCTTAAATGCGATTGGACTGTGCTAAATCAAATTGTGCTCGACCCCGATTTAATAGCCACCGTACCCAATAACCAATGGTTTTATACCGGAATGGACAACTACATCCATTGTGTGGAATCTAAAACCGGACAGTATAAAAATACTTTTAGCGAAGCTTTTGGAGATAAATCGTTAGAGATGTGCCGCAGGGTATTTTTAGAGCTCGACCGCAACAACCCCGAATCGGACGAGCTAATGATGGTAGCTTCGTATATGGGTGGTTTAAGCCTTACCTATTCGGAAGTGGGCGTGTGCCATGCGCTTTCGTATGGGTTGTCTAAAATATTGCATATTCACCATGGGCTGGCCAACTGCATTGCTTTTAATGTTTTAGAAGATGTGTACGGTGACTATGTACAAGAATTTAAAACGATTGTTAAAAAGCATGGTATTGAACTACCGGCCAACCAATCGGCTACCTGGAGTGAGGATACCATAGATGCCATGGTAGAAGTTGCCATTAAGCTGGAGCATATGTGGCGCCATGCCTTTGGCGACAACTGGCAGGAGGTATTGGATAGAGAACGTATTAAAAATTGGTTTAAAAGAATGTAAAACAAGACGGAAGACGTTAGGCTAAAAACATAAGATTTTTTTTAGCCTTATAGCTAACGTCTATAAGTCTAACATCTTAGTAATATGAAAAAAATAGTAAAAGTAGGAGATATTAATTGTGGAGCCGATGAGTTATTCCTCATTTCAGGGCCTTGTGTAATAGAGGACGAAACTACCATGATGAAGACAGCAGAAATGCTGAAAGAAGTAAGTGCCAGGCTAAACATACCTGTTATTTTTAAATCTTCGTTTACCAAAGACAACCGCAGCACCGTAGAAAACTACCAGGGGCCGGGCTTAGAAGAAGGCTTAAAAATGCTACAACGGATAAAAGAAGAGTTTGACTTCCCCATTTTATCAGATATTCATTTTCCGGCACAAGTAGCAGCCGCAGCCGAAGTGCTGGATGTATTACAAATACCGGCTTACCTGGTAATGCAAACCACATTAGTAACCGAAGCAGCTAAAACAGGTAAAGTAATTAACTTAAAACACGCCCAGTTTTTAGCCCCCGATAACATGAAACTACCCGCAGCCAAGGTGGCCTCCGAAGGCAACGAAAACATTATTTTAACCGAGCGAGGCTATGCCTTTGGCTACAACGATTTGGTGGTTGACCCTCGTAGTTTTTACCACATGCGCGAGCTGGGCTACCCTACGGTATTTGATGTAACCCACTCGGTACGCAGGTACGGCATACCCAGTGCCGACCCCTCGGGTGGTAACCGCGAGTTTTTACCGGTGTTGGCACGAGCCGGGGTGGCGGCCGGAGTAGATGGGGTGTTTATTGAAACCCACCCCGAACCACAAAAAGCCCTTTGCGATGCCGCCAGTCAGCTTTGCGTGTACGATTTAGAAGAATTTTTAAAACCTATTTTAGACCTGCATGCCGTTGAGGTACGGTACAGATAGCATCATTTAAAGTAGAATACATAAAAGAATGCACTTTAAGCGAAAACTTAAGGTGCATTTTTTATTTTTACAATAATATAAACTCGGAATTGACATTAGCGATTCGTAAAGTAGGATTAAACCATTTCCAATGCGAATAGTATTAATTTCTATACTCGTACTTACACTCCCCTTCCGTAGTGTCCAAGGTCAATCCAGTTACCAAAAAGCCCTCAATTATTATACTAATGGCATTCAAGACAGCGCTGCCTATTATTTTAACAAAATAATTAAGCATCCATCCAACCACTTCTCAAAAGAAATTGGATATTCCAATTATTATTTGGGAGCAATATTTAAAAACTTAAGAAAGCGCGATTCCATGGTAGTAGCATACTCCAACGCATTAGCTATTTTTCTACACACTCAAGATTCTGCTAAAATTGCCAAATGCTACTACGAACTTAGTTATGCACGACTCATTTTAGGTAAATACGATGCTTCTATAAAGGATATACAAAACGCAATTGCTTATTATAAAAGCTTAAACAATACAGCCGAACTATCAAAAGCATATTTTTGGTATTCCGTAATTTACCACGACATAGCAGAATATAAATTAGGTATTAAATACGGGTTTAAATCATATAACCTTGGCCAATCCATTAAAAACGATAGTATTAAAGCTACATTATCAGCTTTATCCCTAAATGCCATAGCTATAAGTTACGATGATAACAATCAGCCGGATAGTGCCATTTTCTATCATAAAAAAGTTATTTCTTTAAAGCCAATTTTGCCCGACACAATGCTCCTGGCAAGAACCTACAATAATATTGGTAATAGCTATATGAAAAAAGGAATGTATGAGCAAGCAGATTATTATTTTAAGAGAAACTTAAAAATAAACCTTTATAAAAACGAACCCTACGGGTTGGCTACAGTTTATACCAACTTGGGCACCATAGCCTACTATACCAACAATTATAAAAAAGCGCAACATTATTTAAGAATAGCCGATAGCATATCTTTTGCTATAAATGATGTAGAAAAGATACAAGATGTATTGTACCAAGAATATAAGTTTATGGAAAAGGTTAAACACTGGCCACAGGCTTTAGCTTTTTTAAGGCAATACCACCAATTTAAAGACTCTTTGCTAACCAAGGAGAAATTAACCACTATTCAAAAACTAGAAACTATTTACAATACAAAAGAGAAAGAGGCTCAATTAAAACAACAATCTACCACGATAGCTTTTCAAAAGAAGCTGTTGCAAAAAAATCATATAATTATTGCCACATTGATATTGCTATTGGTGCTTTTACTTGCTTTTGGCATGCTTTATAAAAATTGGCTCGGTAAGCAAGCTCAATTTAAAATACAACAAAAGGAATTAGATTATAAAAAAGTTCAGATAGCAAATATTATTGAAACCCAGGAAAAAGAACGAGCCCGTGTTTCATCTGAACTTCATGATAGCATTGGCCAATCTATTTCGCTACTTAAATTGAATGTTAACGCAGTAAAAAATAAGCCTGATACAACAAATAAAATACTAACTAACTCTGAGCAAATATTAAACAATATGGTAGTTGAGCTACGTAATATTTGTGCCAACTTAATGCCGGTTATGCTTATCAAGGAAGGCTTAGTACCATCGTTGCAACTAATGGCCAACCGAATTAATAAAACCGGGCAAATACATGTAACCCTCCAGGTATTTGGGTTACCTAAGCGACTACCAGAACACATTGAAATTGCTTTATATAGAATAGTACAAGAATGGGTAAACAATATTATTAAATACAGCCAAGCCACTACCATAAATGTACAACTTACCAGCGATAGCACCGAACTTACACTAACCATTGATGACAATGGGAGTGGTTTTGATAAGAATCTATTAACTCAAAATAAAGGCAATGGGTATAAAAATATCACCAATCGGCTTGAGCATATCATGGGCAAGCTCGAAATTGAAACTGCTCCTGGTAGCAATGGCACATTGTTTATTATAAATGTTCCATTGCCTACATCAAAAAATGATTAAAGCATATAATAATACCCGATACAGGGTATTTTTTACACACTCATTGTCAATTAAATTTACCGCATAATAGCATAAATCGGATTGAATTTAATTTTACAAATCACTAGTAACTAAAACGTGAGAATTATAAATTATATTTATAAAAAAAATACACCCTTGCAAACCTTACTTGTAGACGACCACACCTTGCTCCTGGAGGCATTAGCCACTTTGGTTAATGATGCAGAAGGGTTTGAACTTACCCAACTGGCAACAACTGTAAAAGAAGCGCTAGGCATTTTAAATAAACAACCGGTTGATTTACTGGTAACCGATTATAACCTACCCGATGGTAATGGTTTAACCTTAATAAGAGAAGCTCGCAAGATTTACCCGGAGCTTAAAGTTATTGTGTTAAGTATGCACGATGAACCTCATTTGGTTAAAGAAATACTTAAAGAAAAAGTACAAGGTTACATATTAAAAAGCGATTCACAAACAGAGTTATTGCAAGCCTTGGCAGCTGTTAAAAACAACAAAATGTACCTCAGTAGCGATATTA
>JALWRJ010000010.1 GCA_026994125.1 Cyclobacteriaceae bacterium
GAAACGAAGAAAATGGATTGAAGGAATTTGGAATGAATCCCAGAATTTTAGCTGGCCTTTTGTGCCAACTTAATTCTCTAATGACAATTCCGGGTTTAAAAAACAACAACCTTCAAGAAGCAATTATCTCTATTGTTAAAGATAAGTTTTGATATGGGTGTCCTATCCGGAAAACAAAAAGAGCTCGTTATTCTTACTGGAGGCTTGTCCAGTGGTAATTATATACTACAAATCGTTTTATTGGATAAAGTATATCAAAGGCATATTATGCTTAAGCATTAACCTATACTTATGCAAAGCGACCTAAATTAGCTACTAAAACTCCTGCCGCCTTTGAGCGATGTTCCAGCGAAATGCAATCGAATAAATGGTTGATTTAGAAGCAAACGTGGGTTCATCGCTTTTTTGTTCTCTTGAGGTAAGCTTGGCATCTAAAAACACATTATGCTTAAACTGATAGGTAGCTGTAACATCTAAAAAGAGTAAAGAACTGGCCACCCCTTGCCCCGTAAAATTGCCGTATTCCTGTTGGCGGGTGGTATAATCTTTTAAAATGTCTTTCCCCCAGTTTTCGTTGGGGTTATCCAGGCCGTAAGTAGCATAAATGGCTTTGGTAGTAACGTTTAATCTGGGGATGGGTTGGTAGCGCACGATGGCAATGCTTTCTTTAAAATTAGCCCCAAGCGGGTGCGCAACCGCCTGATTATAATTGGCATAGTTTGAATAAATGGTTTGATGGGTATAGGTATATGGCCGGGCACTATTGTATTCTAATTGCAGATCCAGGTTGTTGATACCGGCAACATTAATATACTTAAGCCCCAGTTGGTAGCCAAACTTATTGCCCCACCACCCATTGCCGGCTCTTAGTTCGCTTATTTTAAACTCATCAAAAATAAACTGGCCATACAACGAAAACCGATGTAAAAAATTCCATTTCCCGTCAAAGCCAATCATGGCATTGTCCAGGCTACCGTTTTGCTGCTCCAGGCTGCGGTAAAAAATAATGGGGTTTAAATAACCCAGCTCAAAATGGTTGTTGCCCAGCGAGTCTTCGCGCCCAAATACAACCGCTTCAAAAACACCTAAGTTTAAGTTTTTGGTCCAATTAATGCCCAGCCGGTGCGACACCAAATATTTTTTAGGAAACTGAGTATTGCCCACCGAACCTCCACTATTGCCAAAAGCATCGGCATATACTTGGGTAAACAAATTGGTGTAATTCAGTTTCCAAACGTTAGTGTTTATCTTCAAAAACAAAGCCGGTGGACTAAAATCAGATAACAGCATAGAGCGGTAGCCATCGCCTATAAACTGTTTATCGTGCCCAAACTGAAAATTGATATGTTGAGTAACATTAAAACTAATGTAGCCGGTAGCATTAAAAAAATCGTACCCCTTGGTTCCAAAAGCTTTCCAAAAACCTTCACCCGGTATAGCCTTGTTTTCCTGCACATACTCTTGCACATACACCGGAAACCGTGCCTGGTTCTCGCTCATAAAAGCATAAAAACCAACCTTGCCATCAATAAGGCCGCGCACTTGCAGGCCTCGGGTGTTGGTGTAGGTATATTCGTTTTGCCGGCTGTCGCCTCCGTAACTTAAATACAACACCGGGCTAATATGAAACTGAAAAAATCCCTTTTTGTCGCCCCCATGTAAAAAATCCGATTTGTTCCTATAAAACGTGTTCCAAAGTGGATGCTTGCTTACATTGGTGCTGCTATCCAGCCACTCCCAGTTGTCAATGCGCAGGTAGTTGTTATTAAACACATCGGCTCGAGCGTGTAACATCCCTTTGGTGCGTAACGAGTCGGTTAGTTGCGCCACCGCTTTACGTGTATAGGGTTTTACTGCGGTATGCAAGGTAGGCGCCATGGTACCATTTAGAATTTCCAAACGATCCACCAAGTGGTACACATCCTTATTTAAAGGCACATTGGTACTTTGCGCCAGGCCAACAAAAGCTATAAAAACTAAATGTATAAGAAAAAAAACGGCTTTATTGTACAAAACAGTAGGTTAACGTTTGAAAAACAGTAATTTATACCTCAAATAAAGCGGAAAATATTTGAACAAAGAATGAAATACTATAACTTTGCACTCCGTTTTAAGAAAAAGGACATACGAAATTAATTATATACTCAGATGAAAAAGGGAATACATCCGGAATACAGGCCTGTAGTTTTTCAAGACTTGCAAAGCGAGTTTGCGTTTTTAACCAAGTCAACTATGAGCTCTAAAGAAACCATTAAATGGGAAGATGGCAACGAATACCCACTTATAAAGGTAGAAGTTACCTCGGCTTCGCACCCATTTTATACCGGCAAGAAAATATTCTTGGATACAGCCGGCCGTGTAGAGAAATTCAACAAACGATACAAGAAAAAATAAGCTGTTGCTTTTTTAAATGGATTAATAAAAAGTCTTT
>JALWRJ010000011.1 GCA_026994125.1 Cyclobacteriaceae bacterium
CTCTTGTTGGATGAATTTGAAAATGATGAGCAATATAAAGTGCTCATTAAAAAAGCAACAACCGAAATTCCAAATTTGGTCATTAAAATACCTGACTGGGCAAATGTGGTTTTAAAAGAAGTGGCTTTAGACGAGTTGGAATTTGAAATAGTACCCGGTATTAGGAAAGAATTATATAAAACCAATAATGTGGCCAAGTTAAATGGTGTTTCAACAACAGCAATTCCTATTCAGGTTAAAGAGAGTGAAAAACTAGTACCTATTAAAAAAGGTACGTCAAAAACTATATGGGGTCAAGATGTTACAGACGTATTTCCATCCTTACAAAATTGTAGTATTGCTGTAGAACAGTATAGTACTTATGCTGATGCCAATTATTTTTATATTGATGCGGTGGCCTTAAATAATGATTTACTTTCCGGGTTAACTTGTGGAGTACCGATTGGTAAGGGTAGTGGCACTTCCGGTGGTTGTACCATTGTGTATGGTAGAGATTGTATTCAGGAAAAAAACGTAATTGAAGGTATAAAATTAGCTAATGTGGCAACCCTAAAGGGAATAGATAATCAAGTTGGGGGAGAAGATGTATTCATTTTCCATTATAACTTTGTTGCTTCACAAATGTGTGGTGACCCAAGTGTGTCAAAAGACTGCCCACCTTCTAATTGGAAATTTGTATTTTTTGGTACAGCAAATGACTTTTTTGAATTTCAATTTTATTGGGGTACCCCTTCTTCAGCAGAATTAAAAGATTTATATTTAACGGGTAAGGTAGGTAGTTATTACTATTATATAAAAGCATTTCCAAAATATTACGACATACCGGTCGATTTTTCAGCTGAAGGAATTTATTCTCAAGCACCTTATTTACCTTATTCGGCAAATAGCACCTGGGACGGCAATATTTATGGAACTGTAGTTAGTTTTGGTGTTTATGAGCATGATAATGTAATTGTAAAAGCTACAGTAAATAAAACCATTACAGTTACAAATACAACCAAGGTTGCTTCTAGTTTAGGGATAAAAATATTTCAATCTGCTGCTGATTTTAGTAATTCAACCACGAGAACATCAAGTTATACATACGATATAGTAGCTGCTAAAGATGTAGAACTAGGTCAAAATGCAGTAATTTACTACGATCAAAATTATAGCAGTCCGGGTTTTTATGGTATAAATAAAAGCACTGGCTCCATAACTACTCATTTTGCTTATTATGAATAATAACAATATTGAATCTTAAACAAAAAGACAACTCACAGGGGCTTTTCAACTTTTGAATAGCCCCTGTGAGTTGTTCTATTTACACTAATTTTTAACTTTTTTTTATTTAACCAATTGTACTATTCTTATTAACCACAATAAGCCTTTTCTTTGCGGTTTAATTTTTAGTAATAAATATGCTTAAAACGCAACTACAAAAAGCTATTGCTGCAGCCTTGCAGGCACTTTATGGAATATCCGAAAACGTTACCCTGCAACCCACCCGAAAAGAATTTAAGGGTACTTATACCTTTGTTACTTTTCCTTACTTACGCGCCAGCAAAAAAGGGCCGGAGCAAACAGGAGAAGAGCTGGGCAACTACCTGCTAGCCCATGCAAAAGAAGTGGCCTCCTATAATGTGGTAAAAGGATTTTTAAATATTGAGCTAACCGATACTTTTTGGTTGCAAGGATTCAATCAAATGGCAGCACCCCCCCATTTTGGAATTAAAAAACATGATGGTTCTGAAATGATGGTGGAGTATTCTTCGCCCAATACCAACAAACCCTTGCATTTGGGGCATTTGCGCAATAATTTTTTAGGTAATTCGGTAGCACGTATTTTAGAAGCCAACGGTACCAAGGTACATAAAGTGCAGATTATTAATGATAGAGGGATACATATTTGTAAATCCATGTTGGCCTGGCAAAAATTTGGGCATGGCGAAACACCGGAATCTTCGGGTTTAAAAGGCGACAAGCTGGTGGGCAACTATTATGTAATTTTTGATAAAGAATACAAAAAGCAAATAGCACAATTGGTAGAGGAGGGTATGCCTAAAGAAGAGGCCGAAAAAAAAGCCCCGCTTTTACTCGAAGCCCAGGAAATGCTCCTAAAATGGGAGCAAAAAGACCCGAAAGTGTATGCCTTATGGCAAAAAATGAACGGGTGGGTATATGCCGGTTTTGAAACTACCTACCAAACCATGGGTGTTGATTTTGATAAGCTTTACTACGAATCAGAAACCTATTTATTGGGTAAAGCAGAAGTAATGAAAGGGGTAGAGGCCGGACTGTTTTACCAAAAAGAAGATGGCTCGGTTTGGGTTGACTTAACCGAGGAAGGGCTCGACCAAAAATTACTGCTAAGAGCCGATGGAACTTCGGTATATATGACACAGGATATTGGCACCGCCATCCAGCGGTTTAAAGATTACCCCAACA
>JALWRJ010000012.1 GCA_026994125.1 Cyclobacteriaceae bacterium
GTGCCTTTCTACCCTTTTTTTTAGGTAATCTGTATAGTTGCCACTGTAGCGGTATAAATTTCCGTCTTCTAATTCTAGTATATTGTTAGTAACTGCTTGTAAAAAATAGCGGTCGTGGGTTACCAGAAGTAAGGTAATTTTTAATTTAGATAAATAATCTTCCAGCCATTCTATGGCTTGCAAGTCCAGGTGGTTGGTGGGTTCGTCTAGTAAAACAATATCGGGTTTTTGGAGGAGTAAGCGCGCCAGGGCTACTCTTTTTTGCTGGCCACCGCTTAGGGTGTTTACCGGTTGGTTAAGTTGTGTAATGCCTAGTTTACTTAGTACTTGTTGAGCGGTAGCTTCAAAGTTCCAGGCGTTTAAGGCAGTCATTTTATCTACTAAGCTTGCTTCTAGTTGGCTGCTATCGTTTTGCGCCAGGGCTTGGTAGTAGGCTCTTACTGTTTGTGTTATTTCATCTTCCCCGGCCAATACATATTCCATAATATGGTCGTGGTTTTGCACATCCGGTTCCTGTGGCAAAAATCCTACCCTGGCCGATTTAGCAAACGTAAAATTCCCACTTTCAGCTGTTTCGAACCCCATCAGTATTTTTAGCAGGGTAGATTTTCCTGCGCCATTGGCTCCTACCAGGGCTACCTTATCGCCTTGGCTTAAACCAAACGAAATATCTTTAAAAAGCAATTTATCTGCGTAGCTCTTGGTTAACTTTTCTACTGCCAGGTGGTTCATAAAGCAAAACTATGACAATTACATATACGGTAACCCACTTAAAAAAAATTATTTGTAGTTTTAACCTCGAACTAAATAACTTGTAGTATGAAAGCATTAAAAATTATTGGTATTATTTTAGGGGTAATTATTGTATTGGTTGTGCTTGGCGTTGGCGGATTTATGTTGTCTTTATCGGGCGAACATTATATGGAACGAAGCCGGGTAATAAATGCTCCGCAGGAACAAATTTTTAAAGTTGTAAACGATTTTAGCTATGCCAAAGACTGGAGTCCTTGGTTTCAGATAGACCCCAATACCCAATACGTGTATTCCGACAACACAGCAGGTAAAGGAGCTTATTATACTTGGGAAAGCGAACATGAACAAGTAGGCACCGGTAGGCAGGATATAATTGAAAGTACCCCTTACAGTTATGTGAATACCAAAATGGTGTTTGGCGATATGAAAGGCGATTACCATGCAGCTTTTAAATTAGAGCCTATAGAGGGAGGAGTTAACGTTACCTGGACTTTGGATAGTAAAGCTGCCAACGGTGGGTTCATGGAAAAGTTCTTTGTAGATTACCTTAGCGAGAAAGTGATAGGCCCGGTATATGAAGAAGGTCTCCAAAATTTAGAAACCTTAGTGCTTAACCTGCCTAACCCCGAGCCAGAGGCGATGGCAGCCGATTCGGTGGGGGCCATGTAGGGAGTTTGGATACCTTAGTACTTAGGTTTTAAATGTGTATTTTAGCCATGTTTGCCCGTAGGTAGGTTAACTTTAGAAAAATATTGTATAAAAATAGCTTACATTTTTAGCTAAGTATTGGAATTGCAATAATATAATTCTACTTTTGTGTCCCGTTTTAAAAGGGGTAGAATATTGTATTTCAAAAAGGTTAAGAAGTGGATACATTAAGTTATAAAACAATATCGGCTAATAAAGCCACAGTTGAGAACAACTGGTTAGTAATTGATGCCGACTCTATGGTGTTAGGCAGAATGGCCAGCGAAGTAGCCAAAAGGTTGCGAGGCAAACACAAAGCAAACTACACGCCACATGTAATATGTGGAGATAGTGTAATTGTGATAAATGCCGATAAAGTTAAATTAACCGGAAAAAAATGGACAGATAAAGTGTATGTTCGTCATACAGGCCATCCGGGAGGGCAACGTTTTCAAACTGCCAACGAAGCCAAAGCTAAGTCTTCTACTTTATTAGTAGAGCGCGCTGTTAAAGGTATGCTTCCTAAAAACAAATTGGGTAGCGAAATGTTTAGAAATTTATATGTGTACGAAGGAGCCGAACACCCTCATCAAGCACAACAACCTAAAGAAATTAAGTTATAATCCATGGAAGTAATTAATACCATTGGTCGAAGAAAAACATCGGTAGCCCGAATATATATGGCTCCGGGTAAGGGCGATATTAAAGTAAATAATAAAGCCTTTGAAACATATTTTCCGGTAGATATAATGCAAATTATTGTTAAGCAGCCTTTAACCACGGTAGATGCTGACGGTAAATTTGATATTAAAATTAATGTAGATGGCGGTGGCATTAAAGGACAAGCTGAAGCCATCCGTTTAGCTATTTCAAGAGCTCTTTGTGAATTTGATGCCGAAAACAGACCGGCTTTAAAGAAAGAAGGGTTTTTAACCCGCGATTCTCGAATGGTTGAACGTAAAAAACCGGGTAGAAGAAAAGC
>JALWRJ010000013.1 GCA_026994125.1 Cyclobacteriaceae bacterium
AGATTCTTCTACCGAACACCCAATGTTATCCTGGCTGCCATCAGTAGCAAAAATTATTTTAATAATGGCTCCTTGCTTAGCTGCTTTTACTAGTGTACCCCCGGCTCCGATTACTTCATCGTCTTGGTGCGGAGCAATTACCAGGATACGTTGCCCTTTAAATAATGGCAGCTCTACCGGTTTAAGCTGATGCCTGAAAAACTCGGTACCCAAAAGCTTTACAGCAACATTAACATCCGATTGTTGTGTCCAGTCGCGTACTAAAAAGTGGTACGCACTATTATTTGCTATAAAATTAGCCAGCCTCCTTTTTATGCCCTGAATTACCCGTTGAATGGTCATTGCTTCCAGCTTGATAGGTCTTTATCAAGCAATTTTTCTAATTTTTCAGTATAGGGTAAATATAACTCTTGCAGCCTTAGCCTGGTTTCAGGTTTCATTACAAAATCTTTTTTTGTATTTCGTGTAAGAGATTCCAACCTTGTAATTATATCACGCCTTTTATAGGTATCTTTAATAACTCCGTTTACCCCTTTTACCACCAGCTTGTTTAAATAGTTTTCCAGAGTTTCCAACGATTTAGTTTTTTTCCAAAAAGGTTTGGGTATAGATGTCCAGTTTTTATTAAAACTGCTTCTTTTTTCTTTTATTTCAATGGTAGTATCTACCCCTAGAAATAAATAAACTTCATTTAATACTTTTTGAGGGTTCGAAATAAGTTCTTCAAGAATAATTACCTTAATGTTATTTTTATGGAAGGTAGTATAAAGCTTAGTTAGTGAGTTTACGTAAAACCCTCGTGACAAGTAAGTTAAATGAGCTTTAGCGTAATCGCTTTGAGCTACCCTTAGCTCTTCCAATTCAATCGCTTTTTCAAATGATTTTTGCTCCCTTCCTTTGCCTACTTCATTCCAATAATGCGACCAGGCTCTTTCGATTGGGTTCCTAAAGGTTAAAATAATTTTACAATCGGGCACATATTGCTTTATTCTGGTATGGCAGTTTTCTAAAAATAAATAATCGGCACTTTTTTCGCCAATGGCAACATGCTGTTTGGTTGCCTGCAAAAACAATTTGGCATATTCTTCTTTAGTATGTTTTTTTGCCCACAATCCGACATCAACGCTCCCCTCAAACCATGTCATACTTCCTCTTAATGCATCATCCATAAAATAAGCTGTATCCATAACCGGATACATAAATATTTCGGGATGCTGCTCAAGTAGTTTGGCTAGCGTAGTTGTGCCGCTCCTTCTTTCGCCCGCAATAATGTAGTTGGGCATCTGCATGCTAAGACGTTAAACGCATCTACCTTGACTTAATTTTTTTTGCCGGAACACCGCCTACTACCGTGTATTCGGGTACATTTTTAGTAACAACAGCTCCGGCCGAAATAACACTTCCTTTTCCAATTTCTACACCAGGCATTATCATTACCCTCCTGCCAATCCAAACATCATCCCCAATATGTACGGGTTGGTGCGTTCTACCCTGTAAATAAATAGGGGTTTCGCGTGCGCTATAGGTGTGGTTATTGGTTATAATAAAACATTCGGCTGCCATTCTTACATTGTCCCCAATGTTTACTTCGGTATTTTCGCAAATAATTTCAGAACGTTTGCCAATGGCACAATTTTTACCAATGGTAAGTTTACCATCCTTAACGGATAGTAGCACTTCTGATTTTACCAGGGTATTGCTGCCAATGGCAATAGTGGTATTACTATTATGCTGTTCAAAATAAAATTGTACCTTATCGTAAATACTTATTTGGCTTCCCGTGCTAATATTTACTTTTCCTCTCTTATTTACATGCACCTTTTTACCCACATGACCCGATTTTACATCTACCCCATAGGCCAATTTAAGTTTTAGCCTTCTAATTCTATTAGAAAGTATTTTAAATGCTGCTCCAAGGAAATTACTCATCAACTGATTGCTCTTTAGCCAAAATTACAGGTACAGGAATATTAAAAATTCTTCTAAACTTACTTATAACTCTTCTGTCAAATCGGTGGTGAATCTTAAGCTCCCTTTGTTGCATTTGCTTAAAAAATTGCTCGCCCATTTTTTGTTTTCTTTCGATGTTCTGAACATTGACTTCTAACGGGATATCTACCGGTGTGCTGTTAATGCAAGCAAAAGACAGGTACGGATCTATGGACTTTACCGAAGCTGCACTTATTTTATCAGGGTTGTCCTCATAAAAACTTTTCACTGGCTTAAATCCAACTCGGGCAAGGGTGTTTTGCAAAGTTTCGGGTGTAAAAATAAGCATGTGGTAAGGGTTGGTATCGTTGCGGTAGTACAAATTTGTTGTATCAATAAAATAAATCCCATCATCATTTAAATAGCTCTTTATTAAGGAAAGGGCATTTAATGGGTACGACAAATTTTCTAATACATGGCTAGTTATAATAACATCAAACTTTTCGTTGCCTGGTAAATGAGCTAAGTCTTCGGCATATCGACCAACTACGGGTATTGCGATAGATTCGAGGTATTCTCTGGCCTCTTCGTTTGGCTCAATAGCAAATATATCGGCCTTGTATTTTTGTTTAAATAAAGCAAGGGTTTGGCCAAAACCTGCACCAATTTCCAATATTCTTAGTTTCTTTTTATTGGCAACCAGAGAGCCGACAACTCGGTTTATTCGGTTAGCCCTCCTTTTATTATTAGCTATTTTTTGTTTTAAGATTAATTTTTTGTCAGTTATTTGAAACGTACCTCCCTTATCCTGAAAGGCATTTCGTTTCAGCAAATCTTGCCAAAAGCCATTTTTATAATAGTTCTTGTACCATTCCTGCCGAGGTCGGGGGCTCATGTATTTTAAACCGCATTTTTCACAATACCGGTACTGAAGCACCTGTTCTTTCCACTCTATTTTATCAGACAATTGAAATTGGTTGGAGTTGCAGTTTAAGCAAGCAACTTCTTCAAAATCAGTTGATGTAAGTATAATTTCTTCTGTGTTCATGTAAAATTTAAACTAGTGTAAGCATATACTCTTCGCATGCCCACATGGCATCCCAGGTGGCTCCGGCAATATGAGGCGTTATTAATACATTATCACCTGCCTGTTGTCTTTTCCAAATGGGGCTATCTTGTATGTTAACCAGTTCTGTGCCCAGTACATCTGTGGCCACTCCTGCAATGGTTCCATGTTGTAAAGCCTCGGCAACGGCCTCCTCCTGCCAAATTTTACCACGCGATGTGTTGATTAAAATAGCTCCGTGCTTTACATATTTTATAGTAGTGGAATTTAACAGTTGATTTGTTTCCTCGTTTAAATGCACATGGAAGCTTAACACATCGGCTACTTGAAACAATTCGTTTAAACTTTCCACTTTTTGATAAGTACTATCGTTTACATAAGGGTCGTAGTAGTTTACCTGCATTCCAAAGGCTTGCGCATAGGAAGCTACAAACTTACCTGTTCGGCCATACCCTATGATTCCCATTGTTTTATTCTTTAATTGATAGCCTCTAAACAAATCACGGTTCCACCCGCCCTGCCTCACGTGGCTGTTGGCAGCCGGCACTTTTCGTATTATGGCCATGAGTAATGCCCAGGTATGCTCTGCTGTGGAAGGTATTGTTTTCAAAAATTCATCCTGCCCCCGCAACGACACTAATTTTATTTTTCGTTCTTTTAACAGTTTTACATCCAGGTGATCGTGGCCGGTAGTAGCCGATATAACCATAGTTAACGCAGGAAATTTTGCAAGCACGCTTTTATCAACGCTTTGCTTTAACCGTACAATTAATATGCCTACCTTAGGAAAGCTAGGAGTAGTGACAATTTCATCCCAACTGCCTTCCCGGTATTGGTACCCTTTTTCTTCCCAATTTTTAATGGCTTTGTTGCTATACCCGTATGGCTCGGCATTATACACAATCATTATAAGTGTCCTGATTTCCAGGCTTTAATTAAGGGCTCTGCTATTAATATATCTCTGGGCTCATCAATGTTTAACAGCCAGTTGGTTGGCATTTCGTAAGGTAAGGCAGGCTTTGCCATTACCTGACCTGTAGTAATAAAAGCATTTGTTCTAACTAAATAAATACATCCGTTGCGGTAATAGGCGGGGGGAATATCCTGGCGCCTTACCTGTTCAAATTCCGGCATTATGGGTTCCAGTGTATCTTTTTTCCAGTACATCCTGGCAGGGTGCACATCGGTCATTTTACACACACTTACAACGCTGCTGGCATGCTCATTTTTTTCGAGCAGGGCGATAGATTCATCAATTTGCTTCCCGGTTTTAAGGGGTGATGTGGGTTGTAAAAGCATGATGGCATCGTAGGTTGATTTAGCACTGTCTAAAACCACTTTTATAGTGTCCAAAACAGAGCTATTATCCAATGCAATTTCTGATGAACGTTTATGCAAATTAACGTTGTCATAGGCTCTACAAATGTCAAGAATTTCTTCCTCATCGCTACTAACCCAAATAGTATCTATTTTTTTACTCTCAAGTGCAGCTTCGATGGTGTATGCAATTAATGGTTTATTTAAAATAGGGTATATGTTCTTTTTGGGAACACCTTTAGACCCTCCCCTGGCAGGAATAATTGCAATTACTTTCATTAATTATCCATTCTATTGAAAACAAGAGGATTATATGCCTTAGCTAACAATTGATCAAGGCCTTGAGATACATACTTACCAATTTCAGAGTTATCTTCTGTAAACTTTTTAAGTTGATGACCAACAAAAACCTCTGAGGGATGAAATCCATCAAAAAAATACTTATCTGATAATCCATACGCTGATGGGGATTGAACTTTAATTATATATTTAAAATCCTTTTTCAATCTTTCTGAAACATATATAGTATAAAAATTCCACCATTCTTTATGGCTATCACTTTGATCAAGTAGAGAGATGCTCTCATCTGAAAACGGAGGCATATATATAATTAAAGTACACTTTTTTTGTAGTTCTAAAAGAGCTTTTTCTAATGCCAAATATCTTAAAGTATCAGGTGCGCTAATGGTAAATCTATTTGTAATTGCCTTCCTTATTCTTTCCTTTACTGGAGGAATTTCTCTATCCCGATAAACAGGGTTAGAATCAAAATTTTCAAGAACTTTTATTTCTGGGGCTTTACTTCCATCATACCTAAAGCCTCCACCGGTAATTTTTGAGTTTAAACCAATGTTTTCAGGATATAGTGCTTTTTGAAAGTATTTGTCAAAGGATGTCACTAATTTCTTTAGTACACTTAAATGTGCTGAAGGTCTTGTAGCATGATCTACAAGTGCATTTTTTCTTAGCCAACTCTTTGTAGGTTGTCCATCTTCTTTAAGCCACCAAGGGTCAATTCCAACAATGATAACAATTGGGATTTTGTATTTCTCTTCGTTAATCATTTTAGCAAATTGCACCAAATCTTCAGCACATTGCAAAATTCCTCCAGCATTATAAAAGGAGTAATTATCGTTAAACATGAACTCTCTAAACTGCATTACTCTAGAACTTCCAAGAACTAAAATATCTGGATTAACTTTTTGTATTCCAATACTTTTGTAAGTGTTATAATCTTGAGACAAAACACCTCGCATGAATAGTCTTTGGTTATTTTCTTCTTGAAGTTGATGAACTTTCTCTAAGACAGTTGATTCGCCCAAATGGGCTAACCATAATTCAATTGGAAAAACAATCAAACAAATTGGTAAAATGAAATAAATTATTTTAACAATGAACTTCTTCACTCTTAAAATTGAAAATATATAAATTCATTATAACCAAAATTTCCATAAACGCCTATCACAAATATTACTCCGTAATATTGTAGCCAATTTAATGTTCTATTTCTACTCATGAAAAGAGGACACTCTTTTGATTGATTAACCCATTCGATTAAAATAAATGCTATTAAAATAAGAATAAACGAAATACTAGGCCTAGCAAAAATTCCTTTTGCACTAAATAGAGCTAATAAGTACATATTAGCATCATAAAGGGTTTCAGATCTAAAAAATATCCAAGCTAAACATGTTAAACTAAAAGTAAGAAGTATATTTAAAGATGTTCTAAAACTAGGAAATAATACATTTTTATCAATTTCTCCAGTATTTTTCCTATTTCTACCACTTAACAATAGAGGAAGAAAAAACATAGCATTTAATACTCCCCAAATCAAAAATGTCCAGTTTGCTCCGTGCCATAAACCACTAACCGCAAAAATTACAATCACATTTCTCACTTGTAATAATTTGGAGCCTTTGGAGCCTCCAATTGGAATATATAGGTAATCTCTAAACCATGTTGATAAACTAATATGCCACCTTCTCCAAAATTCAGCGATGTCTCTAGAAAAATATGGATATCTAAAGTTCCGCATAAGATTAAATCCTAACAATCTAGCAACTCCAATAGCTATATCTGAATAGCCAGAAAAATCGCAATATATCTGAAAAGCAAACAACACAATTGCTACAATCAAAGTAGTGTTGTTGTAAAGTTCATAATTTTCAAAAACTGGATTTACATATATTGCCGCATTGTCAGCTATTACAATTTTCTTAAAAAAGCCCCACAAAATCAGCCTTGTACCACTAATCGCTAAGGGATAATCAAACGACCTTTTCTTGCTAAACTGAGGTAATAAATGTGAAGCTCTCTCAATAGGCCCAGCCACCAATTGTGGGAAAAAAGCTACATATGTAAAAAAATTAAGTGCATTACCTGTTGCTTTCATTTTCCCCCTATAAACATCTATACTATAGCTAAGTGTCTGAAAAGTATAGAAACTAATACCAACTGGCAATATAATATTTAGGGTTCCAACCTGTATTCTAAAACCTAAACTAGAAACGGCTTGAACAAATTCTTCAATAAAAAAATTATAATACTTGAAAACACAGAGCATCCCCAAATTCACAATTAAGCTCAAGAGTAACCATTTTTTGCTACTTGCTCTGGAAGTAGAATTTTGAATACCTAATCCAACAATATAGTCTACTGCCGAACTTAATACTATTAAGAGTAGAAATTTCCATTCCCACCAACCATAAAAAATATAACTTCCTATCAACAAAGTAGCATTCTGCCATTTTATTTTGTTTTCAAAAAGAAACCAGTAAGTGATAAAAATTATTACAAAAAAAACAATAAACTCAACAGAATTAAATAGCATTAATAACTAATGGTTTTAGTAAATTTTAAAGGGAGTTTGGCCAGAAGTTCGGCCGTATTTTTGCCCGCATTACCACCTCCATAAATTTTCGATTTTAAAGGATTTTTATTTTGTTCGATTTGCCTCAATGCTTGGCCAATTTCGTTCTTATCATAACCCACATCCGTTACATTGATACCTCTTTCTCTACCTACTTGGCGTGTGCCTATATTTACTACGGGAACACCTAAAAACGAACATTCTCTAATGCCCACACTGCTATTACCAATTAAACCCTTACTATTTATCAACAGCTTTAAAAAATCCATGGGCTCAAAATTTTTGAAAAAATGAAATTTGCTTAAATCGTGGGTTTCACGAAATGATCGGATACCAGAACTAGTGCCATCAGCCCCGGCATCAATATTGGGCCAAAACCAAAGCACGGGTTCATTCTTGTTGTGCATGGCAAACAGGGTTTCCTCTACTTGCTTTCTGGAAAGAGCCACTTCGCTGGTAACAGGGTGTTGCATTACTACCCAGTAGCCGTCTTTTAGATTGGGGCGGTTACCGACCCCCCCATATTTTTGGTAAATATCAAAATCTAAGTTCGGATTTTTTAGGGCATCGGCAGCTAAATCTATACTGGGGCAACCTGTATTAAAAACAAATTCTGGTGTTTCACCTAATTTTAATACCCTATTGCGTGCTCCTTCGGATGCCACAAAGTGGTAGTCGGCCAATTTTGTAATGGCATGCCTTACTTTATCATCTATGTTGCCTGTTACCTCGCCCCCTTGTAAGTGAGCCAGTGGAATATTCATGTAACTAGCTGCTATTGCCGTAGCCATGGTTTCGAACCTATCGGCTATGGTAAGCACAATATCGGGCTCCAGGTTATCAAAAACAGTAGAAAGTTCTAAAATTCCAATGCCGGTTGTTTTAGCGGCTGCGGTTAGGTTTTCACCTTCCAGCACATTAAATACTTTAGCCGAAATGTCAAACCCATCCTCCACCATGTAGTTTATGGCAGCCCCATACCTGTCTAAAAGTGCTGAAGCCGCCACCACCAATTGTAGCTCTAACCCGGGGTGTTGTTTAATGGCCAAAAGAGCTGTCTTTACCCGGCTATACGATGGCCTGGCTGTAATAACTACGCATATTTTCCGTTTTGTCATTCCAGGTCTTCGTTTGTTAAAAAATCCCACTTCGTTTTATTTACCTTTAGTTTTTTACCAATTACGGTCTTATAATCACTGGCAGAAATCCCTTTGCCTCTAGGCTTCTTAGCCTCTAAATGATTTTCTGTTAGCACTGTTCCTGCTTTTAACTTTGCATTAACAGCAAGTGATTTCTCAAATATCTCCTTTAAAGAGGTAAACTGTTGGGTGTTGTTTTTATCAACCGGGGATGCCATCGACTCCCTGATTGCCTGCACTCCGGAAACTAACTCTTTTATTTTATCAATTGTAAGTGATGCTTTTGTGTCCGGTCCAAACATCTGATAATCGAATGTAGCATGAAATTCAAGAATTTCGGCTCCCAGCACAGTTGCTGCAAGCGAAGCATAAATATCGCCTGAGTGGTCGCTAAAACCAACAGGCAACCGGTACCGCTTTTTTAACTCCTGGATAATGTTTAACCCCCATTGACTGGGCTCGGTAGGGTAGGCAGTAGTACATTGTAAAATGGATACATCAACACCTTGGTTTTTTAGCAACTCCACGGCTGCATCAAGCTCATGGTAGGCACTCATACCCGATGATAAAATTACCTTTTTACCTGTTTGGGCTATTTTGTTAAGCATTAACAGGTTTGAAACTTCGCCCGAACCAATTTTATAAATTTCTACATCCAGATTTTGTAATAATTCTACAGCAGCATTACTAAATGGAGAAGCCATAAAGAGTAAACCTACTTCCTCGCAGTGTTTTTTTAGTCCTACCCACTCATCAGGTGTAAACTCCATCCTTTTCCAATAATCAAACCTGGTTTTATCCTGGTATGAAAATTTAACTCTGAACTCTTCAAATTCACTACTTTCGGCATCGGCAAGGTGTACTTGAAATTTTGCAGCGTGTACTCCCGTATTGGCTAAGGCATCAATATATGCGTGAGCCATCCCTAAACTGCCTTCGTGTGCCTGCCCTATTTCAGCAATTAGCTGCATTTAGTTTTTATGTTTAAAAGGATGTTCCGAAACGGGCTTTTTTGCAAAAGGGTGATACTCACCTTTTAATCCTATGGGTTGTTGGGTTCGAATAGCATGTACAACTTCGATTGAAGGCCTGGCTGAAGCTAAACCGAAGCCATTACCTGAAATAATGTTTTTATAACTTTCAGTATGAAGATCGGTAAATCCATCACTAAACTCAACCTCCTCATTTTCAATTTTAAGCGATCTATAGGTTCTTTTACCTTCTTTTCTAACATCTTCGGGAATCATCTCCTCGTTTATGGATAAGAACCAGCGAACCCGGGCATTTTCAAGTTCTAAGTAGCCTGCTGCTCTATCGTGAGTATGTATGTTTACCACATTGGAC
>JALWRJ010000014.1 GCA_026994125.1 Cyclobacteriaceae bacterium
TCCGGCATTTACTTTAAGGCGGTCAGTAAGACGGGCATCATCCTCTATGTAAGCAGCAAACTCAAGGGCATTGGTTTGGAAAGAGCCGGCAACAGTATCCAGGTCATCGAGGCGGTAAGCCAGCACACCCGGGTTAAACGAATGGCTGATGCCATTGGCTCCAAAGCGTATGTAGTGGCCAGGGTTGGGAATAAAATCGAAATCAATTTTAGCAGCCCAATCTTCAATACCCGAATTGTATTCGATGGCAAACACCTCATTTTGGGTATCGGTTGGGGTAATGGTTTTGGTTTTGGTTTCTTCGAACACGGCAAACTTGTACTTACTGTAAGTTAAGGTTACATTGCTAAACAACTTGGGGGTAAACAAGTGGTTCCAGCGCAGGGCCCCAATGGCATTGCCCCACTTTAGGCCAAACTGATCCTGGTATTGGGTGGTTTGGTTGCCGTTGGTGTACTCATCCTTAAACTTGCTAAAGGCTTTATCCTGCCCAAAAAAACCACTTACATACAACCGGTCTTTATCGGAAAACTTATGGTTTATCTTGGCGTTAAGGTCGTAAAAATAGTACCCGGCTGTTCCCAAGCCATCGTTTTGGGCTTTAATAATAGGGCGTGCCAAAATATCGATGTATGTTCTGCGTGCCGAAAACAAAAAGCTGGTTTTATCCTTTTTTATGGGAGCTTCCAGGGTAACTTTAGAGGCAATCAGGCCAATGGTGGCTGTGCCTTTAAACTCTTTGGTGCTACCTTCTTTCATCGAAATATCTATAACCGAAGACAAACGGCCACCATACCGTGCCGGGAAACCTCCTTTGATAAGTTCTACTTTATTAATGGCATCGGCATTAAACACCGAAAAAAAACCAAATAAATGAGAGGAGTTGTAAATAGGCACTCCATCGAGCAAGATGAGGTTTTGGTCGGGGCCACCCCCGCGTACATAGAGGCCGCTGCTGCCTTCGCTGCCCGATTGCACTCCGGGCAAAAGTTGCATTACTTTAAGCACATCTACTTCGCCCATAAGAGCCGGTAAAGATTTAATTTGTTGCACCGGCACATCAATGGTGCTCATACGGGTTTGTTGCTGAATTTCCTCTTCCGAAGTAATTACTATTTCGTCCAGTTCAATACTACTGGTTAGCTCCAGGTTTAGGGTTATGTCCTTATCCAGGTAAATCCGTGTTTCGATGGGTGAATAACCCACATACGAAACCACCAGGGTAACAGAATCTTGTGGAAGAGTAAGGCTATAAAAGCCATAAGTATTAGTGGTGGTACCAGTTAAATCCTGCTTATTAAACACATTGGCGCCAATAAGCGACTCGCCCGATTCTTTATCTTTTATATAACCACTAATAGTGTGGTTTTGAGCTTGAGTGGTATAGGCAAAAAGCAAACTAATCAATAGTAAGTTAACATACGTAGGCAGGTGTTGCATGGTACAGGTTTAGGTTTTGTATGCAAATTTGATGTATATACAGTTAACTGCCAACTTACCCTACACGGTAGTGTAAGTTTTTGATAGAACGAAAAATAGCCTGGATTAGTATTGGTGATTTGCCCACTTAGAGTCCTCTGCAAAAGGCTTTCTAAGGGAGGTGGTTTAATTTTTTGGTTTATGGATTCCAAAAATTTCCTGAAATAACAATCATTGATAATAATTTTATTGTATTTGAATAGTAATCTCCATTTTGAAACTCATTATCATTAATGAGTTTAGAATACAAAGAATTTAACCACTCTTGATTTGATGTATCAGCCATTGCGCCCACCGCAAAAGGAGCAATAAAGGTAGCATCATTCCATGTGTAAATTGGTGTGCCGTTTAATCTATAACCATTAGAAATATTATTAACATTTCCTCCCGTTGAAGAAATTAGCCAATGGTTTATTTTATTAATGGCTGTTTTTGCTCTGCTATCGCCTGAAGTTAAGTAGTCTGTCCCTATCCTCCAAGGGAAACGGCAAGCATTGTAATAATAATCTCCATCGTAAATGTCTTCCAAATAATTTTGTCCGGCTGAAACGGGATTCGTATTAGTATTAATGATAAAGTCGGGCATTAAACCGGTTGTTGCACTTTGATTTTTTTGTATTTTATTTATTAAATCATAACACTCGTCAGCCACTAGATTCCAATTTGAATTATTTGTTGCATTGGCAAATGTTTTAAAGTGAGAGGTGATAAAATCGGAACTTCGTGTGCCATAATAATAATTTAAGTTATCAGTAGTACACCAATCTCCGAGCTTTACTGCATTTGTTTGTGGGTTTATTTCATCCTGCATTATTGCCTTAATCCTAGAATTGTCATTAGAAAAAAATCTAATGGCCGTCATTAGAGATTCGTTGTTGTAAATAATTGATAATTAATTCATTATGCTTGATTTTTTGGCGCAAAATCAT
>JALWRJ010000015.1 GCA_026994125.1 Cyclobacteriaceae bacterium
GTTTTATTTTTGGTGGTTTTACAGGCTGCTGGGCATTCAAAGAACTGGGCAACGCCACAGCGGCCGAAAACATGGCTGCCCCTGCAAAAAACTCTCTACGTTTCATGCTTTTAAGGCTCCTCTATTTGGCTTGGGGTACGCAGGTTATGCGCCCAAACACTTAGCTTTTTACGTTGTTGTTGGTTTAATCGTGCATCGCCATGCATAATTAAATAACTGGAAAGTGGCATCCACCCTTCGGAGGCAGCTTCTTCAATTTCTTCGAGTTTGTGCAATTTACGTTTGCGCGAATAGGTACCCCATTCGTTAAAATTAAGTTCTTCACGCCCTTCGTTAATGTGGTGTTTTACCCACCACGATACAGGTGCCACATTGCTATACCAAGGGTAGTTGGTTTGGTTAGAGTGACAATCGTAACAGGATGTTCTAATAATCTGTTGCACCTCTTGAGGCACTTTTTCTACTACAAACATATCGTTTGCAGGGTTAGTTACAGGGTTGGTTTTATCAATTCTAAAAAATTGAAAAACAATAAGCAAGACCACCAGGCCTAGTACAATTTTCTTTATCATTTTAATAAAATTTTATAAGTGTAATAATCCAAAGTACACCTAGCCAAACCGGCCAAAAAGCCAATTTTACCAGTAAGTTATCTTTATATAAAATAAACTTTAGTTGCCTGTTACGCGAAAACATCACAACATCAACTATAAGCAATACAATAATAATATAAACGGCAAAATAAAAGGTTTCCATGTAGGTAATATGTGGGGATGCAATTCGGTTTCGGATAGTTATATGGGCCAATAATAAACTAAAAAACAACCCAACCATGCCCTGCACAACACCCATTACCGTAACGCCCGAATTATCTTCTTTATCCTTAGTTAGGCTATACAACAAAAAGAAAATGAGTGATGCCCCTAAAAGGGCAGGAATAATAAATGATACAAAAGGTGTAATAAAACGCCTTTTTAACACAATATTATACCCCAATAATTGGTATTCGGTAGCCCCTTTGGAGCGATCCTGACCAAAGAAAGTTTTCATATCTTGCGAGGAAAAAGAAAAATACGAAGCAATTATTCGATGCTTAGGCAAAAATAGCATATCGCTAAGACCGGGCTTGGTAGATGGGTTTAGCACCTCGTAGCTTTCAATATCCGGCACCAGCATAATATCATCGGTTAAATCGGGGTAAATAAGTTTAAGATCTACATAGTGTTGATCGAGCGGATACTGTGAGTAATCGAAATAAATTTTTACAGTGGCATCAAATTGCCAGGTATAGAGCAAACTGCCATTTGCCAGGGTATCTTTAGAGAGCAAATTAATTTTAACCGAACGGCCATAAGGTGCCGCCTGAATAAAATGGAAACCTATTTTATCCTTTAAATCGTGGGTACCCGGCCATCGTTGCCATACCTTACCACTTAAACTTACATTGTACGACTCATCAACCTCGAGCTCTTCAATAAAAATACCGGTAGGGATTTTTAAAAACTCCTTATGCCCCAGCCGGTGCTGATCCAGGTCTTTTTTTCGTATATAGGTTTGCAGGTCGGTATCATCATAAATACGGGTGGTTCCCGGCAAGGGTAATGAGTAGTCGAAATCGAGGTGCAACAGCCATACAACAGAAATATTAAGCAAAAGCAAACAGGAAACTAAAAATGACAATTTCCACAGCTGATGTGTTTCGCCCTGGTACCATTTAAAACCCAAAACAATAACCAGCCCCAAAAATATACTTAACACAATGGTTAATCGAATTATTTTTTGTTTGTACAATTTAGGATTCCCATTAATATCGGACTTACTAAGCACTACAGCTATTTTCCAGCGGGTTACGCGGCTGGTAGCAAAATAAATAACAGAGTTAAGATGGGTGTACAAGCTTTTGTACTGTACATAACCTTCGGGTTTTGATAGGAGTATTTTTTTTAAGTTTTTAATACCGTTCTTTTCACTCAGCATTTCAATGTTGCTGTGCAAAATAAATTCGCGATTTGGGTGAGTTATAAAATCGCCTTGATTATCAAAAGTAAATGCATAGCCTGAGTTACCTACTACCATTCCGTTTATAAAATCGGTAAAATTATCGAGTGAAATAGTAACGGACACCACTCCGACTTTTTCCTTTTTAGCCGGTGAAGCGTAAAAAGCCATAGCAAAATCCACTACTTGTTCCTGCGCGGCCTTAGCAAAATAAGGTTTGGTAAGTATGGCATGGTTTGCTTTAATTGCTTTGGTAAACCAAACTGTAGTTTCCTGGCTCGGCTTTGTATAATCATAAATGGCACCCACATCCATTAGAGTTTTGGTTTTGGCATCGTAAAAAGGAGCAAACAGCTTTGTATCATCCTTAAATTTATAAGGCAAATAGGCCACTGTTATTCCCATT
>JALWRJ010000016.1 GCA_026994125.1 Cyclobacteriaceae bacterium
CGTTGTAACCCTTTCAAATACTAGCTTTTAGGTTTTTCGCTAATGCCGTCTTCTATTTCGTCCTTAATTTCTTTAGTGGCATCTTTAAACTCGCGAATACCTCGGCCCATACCACGTGCCAGTTCGGGAATTTTTTTGGCGCCAAACAAAAGTAAAAGTGCGAAGATGATAACTGCTACTTCAAACCCACCTAAACTGCCTAGAAATGCTAATTGTATGTTCATTTTACTAAATGCTTATTTTGGTGTAAAGATAGGTGTTTCAGAAGTAACAAGGGCTAAAAGGTGCTAAAAGTTGCAAATTTTCCTGTACCCTTATTTATGCATTAACCACTTTTCGGGGTTTAATTTGGTAAAAGATTTCCATATTTCGAAGTGTAATTCAGCTATGCCATCGGTACCTGTATAAACGGTGCCAATGGGGTCGCCTGCTTTTACTTGCTGGCCTTTTTTTACTGCAATGGTGCTTAGTTTGGCATAAACGGTGTAATAACTGCCATGGTTTATTAACACACCTTTGTTAAAACCTTGTACTAAAAATATTTTGGACACCTTACCGGGCGATATGCAGCGGGCAGTAGAGTTGGGTTGCGTTTGGATTTCGATACCGGGGTTGTTATGCTGAACACCTTTAAGAACGGGGTCTTTACTTATGCCAAAATGTTGCGATACAAAGCCTGTTACCGGCCAGGGTAGTTTGGTTTTGTTTTTAGAAAAATCGGCCGAAAGTAGTTTAGAGTTGCCTACTGCTGCTTTGGATTTGGCGGCTGCGGCTGCTTCAATTTCTTTTTTTATAATGTTATCAATTAATTTGTTTAAGGTAGCCAGCGATTTGTTTCGTTTGTCAATTTCTTTTTTTAGTTCTTTTTCGCGACTATTTAACGAGGCTATGACCGATTGCTCCTGGTTTCTTAATTTTTCGAGTTTTTCTTTTTCGGCCAGTTGTTCGTTTAGCAAGGTTTGTTGCTCTTCTTTTTTTAGTTGGATGGCATTTATTTGTGTGCCTAGCAGTTCGCGTACGGCATTTATTTGTTTTACTTGTTTTCTGCGAGTTTCGGTGTATTGTTCCATGTAATGCAGCCGCCTGAAAAACTGATTAAATGAGCTGGCAGAAAAAAGGTAGGTGAGCTTATCTTGCCCTTTGCTTGCTTTGTATGCGGCATAAATCATGGCTGCATATTCTTTTTTAAGGTTAGCCACATCTTGCTCCAGGGCATCAATTATTTGTTGGTCTTGCTCAATTTCGGTAGTTAGCAATTTAATTTCGGATTTGTAATTGGCTATTAAGTTGGCTTGGGCATTAATTTGGTATTTTAAGGCACTTAGCTGCCCTATACTTGCTTTTTTTTTGGCCGATGTTTTAGCCAAAATTGCTTTGGCTTCTTTTATTTTTGCCAGGTTTTCTTTTTTTTCTTTTTGTAGTTGAGCTTTTGATTTTTGAGCTACTGCCTGGGTGCTTAATGCCCCGATTAAAAATGCCAGCACTAACAACTTGCATAATACAGGTGCCGGTATGCTCCCTGAGCCATAAGTAAACAAAAGTACATTTCGTTTGTTCTGCTTATTTAGCTTCATACTTTTTAGGTATGGTAAATGGAAATTTAAGCGGTTTTTCCGATGGTTCGGCTTTAGTATGATCAATAAAAAGCTGGGTTTCGAGCTGGCCAAATTCGTTGTGATGAATGAGCGAAATAAAAATAGAAAAAGGCAACCCCTGGTTGTTTACATTCCTAAAATCTTTATACAGAATTTTTAAAGAGTTATCCGTTTCTTTTTCGGTTACATTCACTTCTTCGAGTTTCATGGTTTGCGTATTTACAAAGTTTACAATGTTAATACGGTCTATGTTTTGTTTTACCAGGTATCGGTCGCCATTTTTTTTGATGGAATTATCCTTGGTAATGGGTTTTGGCATGTCGCCCACAATCATGGCCTGGATTAAATCAAAATCTATAGGAAAGTTAAACTCCTTACTTACTTTTTCGAAATTATAGGAGTAGTAAGCCTTGTTTACTTTGTCGAGAATAATAACGGAATCTTTAGTAATAAGCCCCCTAATTCCTTGTATGCCCAATGCACCTGATAGGTTAAACCACATAACGGAGTCTTTTTTCATCCGAATCAGGGCCGTTGCCTTGGTGGTTTTGTGGGTTTCTTTAAAAACAATTTTCGATTTTATGGTTAAATAATCAAAATCTAATTGTTGTATGTTAAGGTCTTTGGCGGTGTACGATTTACTAAAGACCGATATTTTTTTGCTACATGCAGGCAATATAATTACTGCCAAAAGGAGCAAACTAGCACTATTGAATAATCTTACCTTGTTCAATTTTTTCGTTTATATGTTTAATACTGTTATCTAAGGCTTTGGCTTTTTTCCACTGGGCAATGGCCTTTTCTT
>JALWRJ010000017.1 GCA_026994125.1 Cyclobacteriaceae bacterium
CTTGCGCCAATTGTGAGGCAATTACCAACACAATAAACAGGAAAAGCTTATTCATAAAATTATAGGTTTCATGTAATGAAAAATGCGCGTAAACATAGTGCATTTATTAACGTATTCAAAACCTTGCATAAGCTCAAAAGCTTTTGGTAGCAATTTTTTTTTATAAAATCCAGAATCTTCTGTTTTTACGTTAAAATTGCAGCTTGGATTAAGAATACTAAATTTTAGCTAATGTTACGGACAATATTAATTTGCCTCGGTTTATTGGTCAACATACCCTTGGTGCATGCCCAGGAAAAGGCCATAGGCACGCTGGGTTTTTATAATTTAGAAAACCTTTTTGATACCGTAGATGACCCCACCATAAAAGATGAAGAATATTTACCCGAAGGAAGAAACCAATGGACAGAAGAAAAATACGCCAATAAGATTGTCAATATGAGCCGGGTAATTGCAGATATGGCGTATGGGGTTGATATATTGGGCGTGGCCGAAGTAGAAAACAGGAAGGTGTTAGAAGATTTGGTGAACTCGCCAAAACTAAAACGAAAAAACTACCAGATTATACATTTCGATTCGCCCGATTACCGTGGCATAGATGTTGCATTGCTTTACAGAAGAGGAGTATTTACCCCGTTTTCTATTTTACAGATTCCATTTGTTGACCCCGAAAACAACCAATTTAAAACAAGGGATATTTTGTGGGTAAAAGGCCTTTACCATGGCGATACTTTACATGTAGTAGTTAACCACTGGCCATCGAGACGAGGCGGCAAAGAAAGTAAGCGAATAATGGCGGCTCAACTACTAAGGCACCATGTAGATTCTGTGATGCAACTGACTCCGGAAGCCAAAATTGTAATTATGGGCGATTTTAATGACGACCCTACCAATAAAAGTATAAAAAAAGTGCTTATGGCTACTTCTAAACAAAAATTTGAAAGCCCAATGCAGCTTTTTAATACATCGGGAAAAACTTTTAAAAACGGTAACGGCACTTTGTTTTACAGGGGTGCCTGGAATTTATTCGATCAAATAATCATATCGCAATCGTTGCTTAAACAAAATGCAACTCATTATTTTTACATAACAGACTCTTTTAATGTGTTTGCTGCTGACTATATGCGCGAACCCAAGGGAGAAAACAAAGGAGCTCCGCTACGAACAAATGCGTATGGAGTGTATAAAAATGGATTTAGCGACCACTACCCTACTTTTATTCTTTTCGGGAAAAAATAAACTATATGAAGTACCTTCCAATTTTTTTTATGGCCTTTTTATTGGCCTGTACATCAGAGGATGTAACTACTAAAGTGGTTGTGCCTGGTAAGGGGGATGTTAGCTTTAACTTTAAGTTGGCCTCGCAAACCATAAACGAAGGCGAGAGCGTGGAGGTAGTTTTGGGTTTTAGCCAACCTACTTCTACCGATGGATTTGTAGAGCTGGCTTACACCACCACCGATGCCACTGCGGGCACTAATTTTACCGCTTCGCCAGCTTTTACCAACCAAAAACTTAAACTAACCTATCCGGCCGGTACCGATAGTTTAACTTTTGAAGTAACCGCTTTAAGCGATACCGATGACCGGAACCATCATGTCTTATTTTCGATAACAGACCAATCGGCCTTACTAACAGCCGGCACCACTACCACCTACAACCTAACCATAACCGATACCAGCCAACCGGCTACCAGCACCGACAAGCTAACGGTGGTTACCTGGAATGTAGAACAGTTTCCTAAAAATGGCACCACTACTATAAATGCTATAAAAGACATAGTAGAAAATATGGATGCTGATATTATTGCTTTACAAGAAATGAGAGATAAATCGGCCTTTAACGATTTGGTGGCAGCAATTGATGGCTGGGAAGGGCAATTATACGATGTGCGAGGCAGCATTGAGCTAGCTTACTTGTACAAACCGGCCGAAGTTACATCGTTTAGCAATTTAACGGTACTTTTCCCGGACGACCGTGACCCATTTCCTCGCCAACCGGTGGTGGTTACTATTACGCATAGCAGTGGGCTGGAGGTTACACTCATAAACATCCACCTAAAATGTTGTGATAATGGGGAAGCACGTAGAAAACTTGCCAGCGAAATGCTTAAACCTTACCTGGACACCAACTACCCTACTCAAAATGTAATTGTTTTAGGTGATTATAACGATGAAATTTTAACCGGTTCGCCCTTTACAAATTTTATAAACGATGCGGATAATTACTTATTTGCCGATATGGAAATAGCCCAAAACCAAAGCCTGGGCTGGTCGTACCCCAGCTGGCCAAGCCATATAGATCATATTTTAATATCCAATGAATTAACTGATAACATGTCCAAGGTAGAAACGCTGAAGCTAGACGAATCGGTAACAGGTTACGAAGCCAATGTATCGGACCACCGGCCTATTACCGCTACGTTTGAAAATTAATGGTGGGCATTAAACTTGCCGATTGTGCTTTACCTCAGTTCTTCTTTTAAAAAGTTTCCTGTATAGCTGTATTTTATGCGAGCTACTTGCTCGGGGGTGCCGGTAGCCACTAAGTTGCCTCCCTTATCGCCTCCTTCGGGACCCAGGTCTATCAAGTAATCGGCCACTTTTATAATATCTAAATTATGCTCTATAATAAGTACGGTATTGCCTTTATCGGCCAATTTGTTTAGTACATCCAGCAGGTGTTGAATGTCCTGAAAATGAAGGCCGGTGGTAGGTTCGTCTAAAATATAAAAGGTGTTACCTGTGTCGCGTTTAGAGAGTTCGGTAGCAAGTTTAACCCGCTGAGCTTCGCCTCCGGAAAGGGTAGTTGCATGTTGGCCCAGGGTAATGTAATCCAACCCTACCTGGTTAAGAGTTTCTATTTTTCGAACTATTTTAGGCTGGTGTTCAAAAAACAGCACCGCTTCTTCAACGGTCATATCCAATACATCGGCAATGGATTTTCCTTTAAAACGAACCTCCAGGGTTTCGCGGTTGTAGCGTTTTCCTTTACAGGTTTCGCAGGGCACATGCACATCGGGCAAAAAGTCCATTTCGATTAATCGCATACCGGCACCTTCGCAAGTTTCGCAGCGTCCTCCTTTTACATTAAAAGAAAACCTCCCGGGCTTATAGCCTCGTATTTTGGCTTCGGGAAGGGAGGAAAACAAGGAACGAATATCGGCAAAAACTCCGGTATAAGTGGCCGGGTTTGAACGAGGGGTACGCCCGATGGGTGCCTGGTCAACTTCAATTACTTTATCCAGATGCTGGAGGCCTTCAATGCCAGTATAAGCCATGGGGGTTCGTTTGGATCGATAAAAATGGCTGCTTAATAGCGGATACAAGGTATGGTGTATAAGGGTGGATTTGCCCGAACCGGATACTCCCGTAACACATATCATTTTCCCAAGTGGAAATTTAACTGAAATATTTTTAAGGTTGTTGCCGGATACTCCTTTAAGTACCAGTTGCTTACCATTACCTTTTCTGCGCTTGGCAGGTACGGCAATGGTTCGTTTGCCTTGCAAGTAGTTGGCTGTAAGGCTACCGTTTTTACAAAATGTTTTTGGAGGCCCCTGGCCAACAACTACGCCTCCATGCCTGCCTGCTCCGGGGCCAATATCAATAATATAATCCGATTGCAGCATCATATCTTTATCGTGCTCCACTACCAAAACCGAATTGCCAATATCACGTAAATCTTTAAGTGCCTGAATAAGTTTTACGTTGTCGCGCTGGTGTAAACCTATGCTGGGTTCATCTAAAATATACATAACCCCTACAAGCTGTGTACCTATTTGCGTAGCTAACCTAATGCGTTGTGCCTCTCCACCGGAAAGTGTTTTTAACGAACGGTTTAGGTGCAGGTAATCCAACCCCACATTGCTCAAAAAAACCAGCCGCTTTCGTATTTCTTTTAAAATTTCGGTGGCTATTCTTTTTTGTTTATCATTCAGCCTTTCCTCTAAACCTTGAAACCAATGGGTTAGCTTACCAATATCCATGGCCGCCAATTCGGCTATATTAACCTTATCAATTTTAAAATAAAGCGATTCCTTTTTAAGCCTGGCACCTTTACAATCGGGGCATATTTTGGTAACGGTAAACTCTTTTAACCATTTTTGTATATTCTCTGAGCTACCCTCTTTTTGCTTTTGCATAAAATTAATTATGCCTTCGAACCGGGTGTTCCAATCGGTACCGGGATATTTTTTTGAAGCCACTGCAACGGGTTGGTTATCGCCATATAGCAATACATCAATTACCTGTTGGCTTAGTTTATGAATAGGAGTGGCAATGTTGGCATGATAACGTTTTAAAACGGCTTCAATTTTTTTAAAAATCCAAATATCGCGGTAATCGCCCAAAGGGGCTATTCCGCCCCGGCTTATACTAAGGGAGTCGTCCGGTATAATGGTTTCCTTGGTAATATCATCAATAGTGCCCAGGCCATGGCAAGTGGGGCATGCTCCGTAGGGCGAATTAAACGAAAACGAATTAGGGGCAGGTTCGTCATAACTCAGCCCGGTTTCGGGATCCATTAAATGTTTTGAAAAATGGTGTACGGTTTCAGTTTCATCGAGCACCATCATAAGCCCTTTGCCTTCTTTTAATGCACGTTGTACAGATTGAGCAAGCCGATAGCTGTCTTTGGTGGCTACCACCAGGCGGTCAACCACCAGTTCGATATCGTGCATTTTATACCTATCGAGCTGCATTTTAGGAAGAATTTCCTGAAGTTGGCCATCTACCCTTACCCGGGTATACCCACTTTTACGAAGTTGCACAAACAACTCGCGATAGTGCCCTTTGCGGCCTTTAATAAGTGGAGCCAGCACCACAAGCTTTTGGGTGTTAAAATGGGCAAGCAAGTGATGTTGTATTTGCTCTTCGGTTTGCTTTTCCATTTTTTTACCGGTAAGGTACGAATAAGCCTCCCCGGCACGGGCAAATAGTAAACGTAAAAAATCGTACACTTCGGTAACCGTGCCTACGGTAGAACGCGGATTGCGCGAAGTGGTTTTTTGCTCAATAGAAATAACCGGGCTAAGGCCATTTACTTTATCAACCTCGGGCCGCTGCATATTACCAATAAAAGCACGGGCATAAGCCGAAAAGCTTTCCATATACCTGCGTTGCCCTTCGGCATAAATTGTATCGAATGCAAGCGAAGATTTACCGCTTCCACTAATGCCGGTAATTACCACCAGCTTATTTCGCGGAAAACGAACATCGATGTTCTTTAGGTTATGTTCCCGGGCACCCAGTACTTCTACCTCATCAAATCCTGTGTTATCGTGTGTCTCTTTGTTTTTCAACCCGCCCAAATTTAAGCATGCAAAAATACAAAGGTTATACGAAAGGATGTATGTGTAGTTGCAATTGTATATGAATGTATGGCAAAGAGAGCTTGGTTATAAAGTAGTACAAATTTTAACATACAGGCGTATTGATAACTTGATAATTCAGTTAAAATATTTGCTTGCTACTCGATAAGATTACCCTGATTTCCTGTGATTTAAGAGCTAAACAAGTTAATTTCAAATCCTTATACTCCTTTATGTTTAAAAGCGGAAAACATTAATTAGGCCACCGGTGTAGAAGATAGCCTTCCTTTTTTAAGGGGATAATCTTAAAGAATGACCATAATTTTGGGTATAAATAAACGGATAGCCTTAATTTAGCAGAAATTTGGCCAGGTATATGCGCGAAGATTACTTAAATGCAGATGGCTCGGGGCTATCGGACGATGAACAGGAGTTAGACAAGGCCCTTAGGCCGTTATTGTTTAGCGATTTTAGCGGACAAGATAAGCTAGTGGATAACATTAGTATTTTTGTACAGGCTGCCCGTAAACGTGGCGAAGCCCTTGACCATGTGCTGTTGCACGGTCCTCCGGGACTAGGTAAAACCACCCTTTCGCATATTATTGCAAACGAACTAAATACCAACATAAAAACCACTTCGGGCCCGGTGCTTGACAAACCAGGCGATTTAGCCGGATTGCTTACCAACCTGGAAGAACACGATGTGCTTTTTATTGATGAAATTCATAGGTTAAACCCCGTAGTTGAAGAGTATTTGTACTCAGCTATGGAAGATTTTAAAATTGATATTATGCTGGATTCGGGCCCTAGTGCTCGTTCGGTACAAATTTCATTAGCCCCATTTACCTTGGTAGGAGCCACTACCCGCTCGGGCTTGCTAACGGCTCCGCTACGTGCCCGCTTTGGCATTAACGCCCGACTAGAGTTTTACGATGCCCAACTGCTTTCAAAAATTGTGCAGCGCTCGGCCGGTATTTTACATACAACTATTGATACCAATGCAGCCCTAGAAATAGCCCGTAGAAGTCGGGGGACGCCCCGCATAGCCAACAACCTGTTACGCAGAACCCGTGATTTTGCCCAGGTTAAGGGAGATGGCACCATAACCAAGCCCATAGCCGAAATGGCGCTTTCGGCCTTAGATATAGACCAATACGGGCTAGATGATATGGATTTACGGATTTTAAACACCATTATTACCAAATTTAAAGGAGGGCCGGTGGGTATATCTACCATTGCTACCGCATGTGGCGAAGAAGCTGAAACTATTGAAGAAGTATATGAACCTTTTTTGATAATGGAAGGCTTTATAAAGCGTACATCGCGTGGGCGCGAAGCTACTGAACTGGCTTATAAGCATTTAAAAATATTACCGCCCTCACGCACTAAAGGGTTGTTTGATGACTGATGCGGCCAAAACCAGGCATACCGCCTTTATTAAATCCCGGGCAAAAGCTTTGGGATTTGATTCGTGTGGCATAGCTAAAGCTACATTTTTGGCCGATGTTGCCCCCCAACTGGAAAGCTGGCTAACCAAGCAATACCATGGTGAAATGGGCTATATGGCTAACCATTTTGAGAAGCGGCTCGACCCTACGCTGCTAGTGCCGGGAGCCAAATCGGTGATATCGCTCTCGTTTAATTATTTTCCGCAAAAAGATTTAGCGCATAACAACACCTACAAAATAGCCAAATACGCTTATGGCGAAGATTATCATTTTGTTTTAAAGGATAAATTAAGGCAATTATTAGAGGAAATTCAACAAAAAGTAGGAGCGGTACAGGGAAGAGTATTTACCGACTCAGCACCGGTAATGGAACGCCAATGGGCAGCCCGGGCTGGGGTTGGCTGGTTGGGTAAAAATTCGTTGCTGCTTACCAAACAAAAAGGCAGCTTCTTTTTTTTGGCAGAGCTTATTTTAGACCTGGAACTTGCCTACGACCAACCATTGCCCAACCATTGTGGCAACTGTACTGCCTGCCTGGAAGCCTGCCCCACCCAAGCCATTACGCAAGCCGGAGTGGTAGATGGCAGCCGGTGCATTTCGTACTTTACCATTGAGCTTAAAGAAGAACTGCCCGTACACTTGCATGGGCAATTTGAAGATTGGATGTTTGGATGTGATATTTGCCAGGATGTTTGCCCCTGGAACCGCTTTTCGGTAGCACATACAGAGCCAAGATTTGAACCGAACCCTAAGTTACAAACCATGACTAAAAACGATTGGCAGGAGCTTACCCAAGAGGTATTCGGGCAATTATTTAAAAAATCGGCTGTTAAGCGCACCAAGTATGCCGGCCTAAAACGTAATATTGAATTTTTAAGGTAAAACCCGTAAGCTTATTTGGTAAGTCAATCTTGCATTCTCCCTCAAAACCACCTTACCGATGAAACCACCTTGGACGACATAACCGGAAATGCCGTTTTTTCGGGTATTGAAGTTGACGTTACCCGCATAGAAAAACTGCAAGAAAACTCCAGGTGGGCCATTGAACAGCCGCTCATGAAAAACTAAAAAATTACCTTAGTTTACCCAACCAGGCTTGCTCCTGTTGCTCTCGTTTAATTCGAGCTTTTACTTCGGGGGTGGATAATAAAGGATGTAGCTCGCCCTGTTTGGTAAGGTGGTATTCGCCACAATCGTGGCACTTGTAATACGTTTTGGCAGCTTGCACAAAACGGATATGCGAGCGGATAAGGGCTTCCTGCACTTCGCTTTCAGAGTAATAACCGTTTTTTCCAGTGGGGCAACGCATGCTGCAAAGGTAGGCAGGAAAATGATAAGCAATTTGTTGAAGTTCGATTATTGGTTCTCATTATAGAACCTCACCTCTCCTCCAACGGTTTATGCCACAATGCCTTTGGCATGATGAGCTTAGTTAAGTATATTGCCCCCATGAAACAAAAAGAATGCCCTAACTGTGCCATGATAATTGATAAGGAAGCTAAGGTATGCCCTATTTGCAAGTATGAATATCCAACACCTAATAGGTTATATCAGGTAATTGCCATTCTTTTGGTTATCATATTTTTGCTAACTTATGTTTTCTAATGCAAAAATTTCTTTACTTTTTTAATAGCTGTTGCCATTTGCAATCCACTACTGCGGTTGTAGAAATATCCTCCCAGGTAAGGCTTTTTTTGGTGTGTTGTAGGAGGAAAAGGATTAGGGCTTGCTTATACAATAAAAACACATTTAGGGTATAAACGCCTACCCGCATTTAGAATACCCACAGTTTTTACAATTTAAGCAGCCTTCTTCGTAAATCAAGGCATCCTCCCCACATTCGGTACAGGTAGTGTTTTTGGGCTTAGTTCCATCGGGCAGCATCTTAGATAAAGCACGTACCACACCGTTTTTCCAGGTGTTAAGGGAGTCATCGCTAAGGTGTAAATTATTGACCAGGTTAATGGCATATTTAAGAGGCATTCCATGGCGCAGCATACCCGAAATTAGTTTGGCATAATTCCAAAATTCGGGAGTAAACGAGCGCGAGAGTCCTTCAATGGTTACATTAAATCCATCCTTATCTTTATACCTGAAATCGTAGCGTTTTGTATGGTCTTCGTTAAGATTTTTAATTACCTCTCCGGTGGTTACATAGCCAGGCAGGTGGAAGGCATCTTCGGCCTTTCCGGTAAAGATTTCGTAAGGCTTACCATTAAGCACACCTACTACGGCCAACCATTTTTCGTGGTTGTTATTAAATCGTATAATTTTGGCTTCCAGCACTTTAGGTCGTTTGGGGGCAGCCGTTTCGCTAAACTCATCAGGGTTCTTTTTCGAGTTCGATGTATCGGTAATTAGCACCCCATCTCTGGAGCCATCCCTATACACAGTCATGCCTTTGCAGCCTTGTTTCCAACCTTCCAGGTAAATATCGTTGATGACTTGTTGTGGGGTTTCGTTGGGCACGTTTACAGTTACCGAAATGGAATGATCGACCCATTTTTGTACCTGCCCTTGCATTTGCACTTTTTTAATCCAATCAATATCGGCTGCGGTGGCTTTGTGGTATGGCGATGCTTTTACCAGGGCATCCATTTCGCTGTCCGTAAGCCGGGCAATTGCTGTTTCGCTATAGCCTTGGTTTTGCAACCACATTTTAAACTTGGGGTGCACTACAAAAAATTCTTCCCAGGCATCGCCTGTGTCATCGGTAAAAGTAACCTGTACATTTTTATCGGTGGGATTTACCTTTTTTCTTCGTTTATACGACACCTGAAACACGGGTTCCAGCCCCGAAGTGGTTTGGGTCATAAGTGATGTGGTACCGGTAGGAGCTATGGTAAGTAA
>JALWRJ010000018.1 GCA_026994125.1 Cyclobacteriaceae bacterium
CCCTTAGTAAAGAACAATTGGCTAAAGGAAGTAGTTATTATGCTGAGATAGGCGATAAACTATTTAAAAGAGAAGGAAATAAATATGTGGATGTAACTAAAGAAGCAGGCATCTATTCCAATGCTATTTCGTATGGCTTAGGTTTGGGAATAGCAGATGTAAACAATGATAACTGGCCTGATATTTATGTATCAAACGATTACGAAGAATATGATTATTTATACATAAACCAACAAAATGGCCATTTTAAAGAGGTCGTAAAACAGGCCACCAACCATATTTCAAACTTTTCGATGGGCAACGATTTGGCGGATATAGATAATGATGGTTTTATAGATGCTGTAGCATTAGATATGGTGGCTGAAGATAATTACGGCATAAAAACCAGCATGCCCGGCATGAGTGTTGAAAAATTTAACCAAAGCGTGGCAGCGGGCAGGCACTACCAGTATATGTACAATACCCTGCAACGTAACAGCACGTATATCGATAGCTTGGGCATACCCCATTTTTCTGAAATTGGACATTTGGCTGGTATTTCTAATTCTGACTGGAGTTGGGCACCCCTGCTGGTAGATTTTGATAATGACGGGTGGAAAGATTTATTTATTACCAATGGTATTAAAAGAGATTTTAGGAATAAAGATTTTATCCATCAATTAAAAGATTACCTAAAAGCTAACCCCGATGCCCTATTAAATGAACAAAAACTAATGGCGTTGATACGAAAAACTCCTTCGCGACCTAAAACAAACTACATTTTTAAAAACCAGGGAAACCTTCAGTTTATCAAATCGAACCAAACTTGGTTGGGTCAGGAGGCACCGGGATACTCCAATGGTGCAGCTTATGCCGATTTAGACAATGATGGAGATATAGATTTGGTTGTAAATAATGTAGATGCAGCAGCTTCGGTATACGAAAATCGGGCAAACGAACTTACACCTAATAACTACCTGGTGGTTAATTTTGCAGGCCCTGCACAAAACAAACTAGGCGTAGGATGCCGAATTACATTATTTACCTCGCAAGGAAAACAAGTGTATATCAATCAGCCCACCCGAGGTTATTTATCAAGTGTTCCACCAAATTTGCATATTGGGTTAGGCCGTGCAAAGGTGGATTCGCTTCGCGTAGATTGGCCAACCGGACAAACCGAAATGCGCACACACGTTAAATCGAACCAACAGCTAACCCTTAGCTATACAAATGCCAGCCCGGCTATCCCTAACCCAGCCACACAGGCACTAGGGCAAACCAGCATATTACACGGCCTAACCCATATTGAAAACCCATACGATGATTACCAACAACAAGTGTTGCTGCCACATAAAATGTCGCAAATGGGTCCTGCACTGGCCGTAGCTGATGTAAACAAGGATGGCTTGGATGATATTTTTATAGGCAACGCCACCGGATATGCTTCGGGAATTTACGTACAAACCAGCCAAGGTAAGTTTAAAGTATGGCAGATGTTTGATGATGAGAAAGAATTTGAAGACCTGGACGCAGTATTTTTTGATTATGATAAAGATGGCGACCTGGATCTGTATGTAGTTACCGGTGGAAACGAGTTTGCACCCGGAAGCCCACTGTACCAAGACCGGTTGTATGTAAATAACCAAGGCCATTTTTTATTTAAACCAAACCTTTTACCCAATGTAAGCAGTAGTGGTTCGGTAGTTCGCAAAGCTGATTTTAATAACGATGGCTGGGATGATTTGTTTATTGGTGGGCGCCATTTACCTCACCGGTACCCCGAACCCACCGATAGCTACCTGCTTATACATACAGCATCGGGCTTTATACAAGCCCCCGACTCGGTAATTAACCTTAAGAATGTGGGCAGGGTTACCGATGCTGTTTGGAGCGATGTAGATAACGATAATGATTTAGATTTACTTTTGGTAGGCGAATGGATGGCTCCCCTACTCTTTACCAACAAAAATGGTATTTTTATAAAATCAGAAGCCTTTTCCCAAAAGCTAAGCGGTTGGTACTATGCCATTAAAGCTATTGATATAGATAACGATGGCGATCAGGATTATTTGGTGGGTAACCTGGGTGCTAATTATAAATACCAGGCCAGCATTAACGAACCATTTGAGGTGTACTATAACGACTTTGATGCCAATGGAAGTAAGGACATAGTACTTAGTTACTATAATTTTGGAAAGCTTTTTCCTTTACGAGGTAAAGATTGCTCAACCCAGCAAGTGCCGGCTCTACGCCAACAATTACCTACTTACGATATGTTTGGTTCGGCCACCCTACAACAAGTTTATGATGAAAAGGCTTTAGCGAAAGCGCTCCATTTACAAGCCTTTAACTTTAAAAGCGGCATTCTACTAAATAATGGCGCTAGCGGGTTCAGCTTTAAGGCATTCCCT
>JALWRJ010000019.1 GCA_026994125.1 Cyclobacteriaceae bacterium
TTTGGATGATAGATTTTGGATGATGGATTTTAGATGATGGATTTTGGATGATGGATTTTGGATGATGGATTTTGGATGATGGATTTTGGATGATGGATTTTGGATGATGAATATCGAATAATGAAGTTGAATAACTAATAATCAATTAACCAATTAAAATAAAAGAATAACAAAAGCAATACAATTATGTACCCAGAAGAATTAGTAGCTCCTATGCGAGCAGAGTTAACGCAACAAGGATTTAAAGAATTTAGAACAGCCGAAGATGTTGAAAATCATTTAAAAGACCACAAAGGCACCAGTATGATTGTCATAAACTCGGTATGTGGATGTGCAGCTGGTTCGGCCAGGCCGGGAGCTGTTATGGCGGTGCTTAATGCCAATAAAAAGCCCGATACCTTAGCCACCGTATTTGCAGGTAACGATGTAGAAGCCGTTAAGGCAGTTAGAGAAGCATGTTTGCCATACCCCCCCTCATCGCCTGCCATTGCCCTGTTTAAGGATGGTGAATTGGCTCATTTTGTAGAGCGCCACCACATTGAAGGACGCAATGCAGAAATGATAGCCAACCATTTAATTGATGTGTTTGAAGAATTTTGTTAGCAATTAGTTCCCATACCTTTAGCGAAAATTCTGCTAAGGGTATGGATAGGTAGGATTTGGTAATACTGCTAACTAGAGATTTAAGTAAAAATTAAAACCAATCCTATAAAGAAACCATCATTTTTTATATAAATTGCAGGCATAAAAATTAAAATTCTATGCGAATTTTTACCTATTCTTTATTCGTTGTCTTCAGCCTTTTATGCATAAGTGCTTCTCATCCTCCGGCCATTTATACCCTTATAAATGCTGATATGCCTTACTTGCTCGATTTTTATAAAACCAGGCACCAACAACCCGAAATATCGTTGCAAGAAAAAGAAACTTCGGCTACCCTGGCCAAAGAACTGGAACAAATAGGATTTAGTGTAACCCGTAATTTTGGAGGTTATGGCATTGTAGGCATCTATAAAAATGGCCAAGGACCAACTATTTTGTACCGTACCGATATGGACGGGTTACCTATAAACGAAAAAACGCAGCTTCCTTACCAAAGCAAGCAAACCACCACCTATAATGGGCAAGAAATTGGTACCATGCACGCTTGTGGCCACGATATGCACATGACCTCATGGTTGGGAACCGCCAGGGCCATGGTGGCTATGAAAAACCAATGGAAAGGCACGTTAATGCTTATTGGCCAGCCGGCCGAAGAAATTGGAGCCGGGGCTCGTTTAATGCTTGAAGCCGGATTGTACCAAAAATTTGGCGTTCCTGATTATGGCATTGGCCTGCATTGCAGTCCAACCCTTGAAACCGGCAAAGTGGGATTTGGCAAGGGCTATACCATGGCCAATACCGAAATGGCCGATATTGTTGTACACGGAGTTGGCGCACATGGCGCTTCGCCTCATATGTCTATTGACCCGGTAGTAATTGCCAGTATGATTGTGATGGATTTGCAAACCATTGTTAGCCGCAATTTAAAACCCACCGAATCAGCTGTAGTAACCGTAGGGGCTATTGAAGGCGGTATTAAAGGCAATATTATACCCGACAAGGTAACGCTAAAATTAACCATTCGAACTTATAAAGAAGAAGTTAGGCAAATGGTACATAAACGCATCGAAGAAATATGTAAAGGGGTAGCCATAGCTGCCGGCATTCCTGATAACTTATTGCCTGAAGTAAATTTTCCTAAAAAATTTACGCCTGCTAATTATAATAACGAGGATTTAGTGGATGCCATGACAAAGGCTGCTGCCAAAGCCATTGGTAAAGAAAACGTAGTAGTAACCGAGCCTTTAATGCTAGGCGAAGACTTTGCGATGTATGGCCATACCAAAGAAAAAATACCCACCGTTTTGTATTGGTTGGGCACGGCTCCTAAAGCGCGTTTGGAATCGGATAATATACCCGGGTTACATTCTCCTTACTATTACCCTGTTCCGGAAAACACACTAAAAACGGCTATTGCCGTTAACACCAATGCTTTACTGGAGCTTTTCAATAATAAGTAGAAACTTACTCACAACGATACATTTATTTTAGCAGCTCCTTTTGTCAATCGAAACATCTTTTTCTCCTCTTTGTACATAAGGTTTACGATATTTGATTGCGTAGGAAAAAGCTCCATAAGGTAATCGGCTTTTAGCTCCAGCTTTTTCCAGGTATCAGCCGTAGAAAATGCAAAGTGCAACCAAATGGACGTATCGTTTATTTCGCAGGATTGTAGAACAGGCTGCAATATTGTGCCATCAACTTTAATTACCAGGTGGCTGTTAAAATACTGCTGAATCAGTTCCTGATACTGCTGACAATCTTCTTTTAAGAGGTTAACCCGTTG
>JALWRJ010000020.1 GCA_026994125.1 Cyclobacteriaceae bacterium
GGTTTCTACTTTTACCTTAACCGGATGGCCATAATACGCACCTACCGGAGTAGTAATTATCATAAAACTATAATTTTGAGAAGCACGCACACCAATAAACTCATCGGTAGCAAACATAAATGGCCTTATGTACAACGAGGTTCCCTCTACGTCAGGCACCCATTGGTGGTCAAGTACCAACAATTCTTTGAGGCCATCCATAAAAATTTCTTCGGGTATTTGAGGCATAACCATGCGTTTTGCAGAGATGTTCATACGCTCAAAATTAGCTTGTGGTCTAAACACCGATACCCGTCCATCGGCATGCTTGTAAGCTTTTAGTCCCTCAAAAATGGATTGGCCATAGTGTATGGCAGGGTTGGCCGGGCTTAAACTTAAATTGCCATAAGGCACAATTTTAACTTCTTTCCAATTCAATCCGTCATACTGAGCCATCAGCATGTGGTCGGAATATTCGCGTGCAAACTGAATGTTATGATAATCGAGGTGCGCAATACGCGAATGGGTTGTTTTTTCTACAGAAATCTGAAGTGTATCTTGCATGATAATAACCGGTTAATACGCTACAAAAATAGCAAAAAATAAAGGTTTTTCCTATGATAAACGAGGATTCCAAGGTGTTTCATTTGCACCTAATTCTTCACTCATTTTTCGTGCAAGCACAAAAAGATAATCGGATAAGCGATTTAAATACCGAATAATAATTGGTGGCACTGAGGTGGTTTCGGCAAGCTTAATTACCAGGCGTTCGGTTCTACGGCACACGCAACGGGCAATATGGCAGTACGACACATGCACATGCCCCCCGGGCAACACAAAGGAAGTCATCTCTGGCAAGGTTGCATCCATGGCATCCATCTCGGTTTCAAGCAGGGTTATATCCGCCTCCACTACATCGGGAACTTTATTCATTTTGCTCTTTTCGTCCGATGCCAGGTGCGCACCTATGGTAAACAAGCGATCTTGAATTTCGATGAGCAAAGTTTGTCGTTGGACATTAGTTTGTATATCGCGCAGCAAGCCAATATAGGAGTTTAGCTCATCCACAGTACCGTAGGCTTCCAACCTTTCGTTTGCTTTAGATACCCGGGTACCACCAAACAACGAAGTTTTACCTGTATCGCCTGTTTTAGTATATATTTTCATGGGTTAAGCAAATGTAAACATCATTGTGCAGCAACCGCCCTTCTAACATTCGTATTTATGTTGTCAGTTTCAATAAGTCCATCGCGTAGGCGTACAATGCGGTGGGCATATTCGGCAATATCTTCTTCGTGAGTTACCATAATAATAGTATTACCGGCATCGTGTAGTTGCTGAAACAAGTCCATGATATCGTACGAAGTTTTACTATCCAAATTACCGGTGGGCTCATCGGCTAAAATAATGCTGGGCTTATTTACCAGGGCACGTGCAATGGCCACACGTTGGCGCTGCCCACCCGATAATTCGTTGGGTCGGTGGTGTGCTCTATCGCCCAAGCCCACATTTTCTAATGCTTGCAACGAAATTTCTTCGCGTTCCTCCTTGCCATAGCCTGCATATATAAGTGGGAGTGCCACATTTTCGAGCGAGCTTGCCCGTGGCAACAAGTTAAAGGTTTGAAAAACAAATCCAATTTCACGGTTACGGATTTCGGCTAGTTCATTTTCGGTTAAATGGCTAACATCGTGGTTGTTTAATATATAGGTGCCACTGGTGGGGGTATCCAGGCAGCCAATTATATTCATTAAAGTAGATTTACCCGACCCGGAAGGCCCCATAAAAGCCACATATTCGCCTTTGGTAATTTCGATACTTACCCCATTTAAGGCGTTTACAATTTCGGTACCCATTTGGTACCTGCGTGTAATGTCTGTTGTTTTAATTATTTGAGTCATGGCCCCAAATTGTAAAAGATTTTTAGATTATCAAAATTTAACCATTTATTGTTTAATTGTTTTTATACCAACAGCGTGTGTCAGGGTATTAACGGTTGGGCACTTAGCCCCTTACTCTTCATCCTGCTCTACTAAAAGGTTTACCTCTGCTCTTTTAGCCATTACTTTTTGCTCAAACCTATAGTACAAATCGCCCGGAAAAAGTTCTCTGTAATGCAACAAAGAGGTATTGGCATAGGTATCGAAACCTACTTGGATAGCCTCTAAAATATAGGCTTCGAGCAATATGCGGTTATCCGGATTTTGTTCCAAGGCAGCTTGCAGCATTTCGTAAGCAGCAAAATTATTACTGGGGCTAATACTATGGCCGGCCGCCCAAACTACCCCTTCGGCAAAAAAAGGATTAGACGAAGCCAGTTCCCCTAGTTGACCCTTGGATAGATTTTCGAGGTTTGCGGTAAAAAACAGGGCTTCCAAGCGCTCATCAGGCCGAAAATCGAACC
>JALWRJ010000021.1 GCA_026994125.1 Cyclobacteriaceae bacterium
TTTAAATGGCTCCAGGCCTTTATCGATGGTATCAATTACGGCTTCCCAGGTTTCGCATTCTTCGATTTGACGGTAAATACGATTTTCGATAAATATTTTTTCGAGCGAAGAGAAAAGTATTTTTTCAAGCAGCTCTCCTTTACGGATTTCCAATTCCTGCTGTAATAATTCAACCGTTTGTTCGGTATTTATTTTAAGGATATCGTTTACCCCTAAAAACATGGGTTTATCGTCCACAATAACACAAGCATTGGGCGATATAGAAACCTCGCAATCGGTAAAAGCATAGAGGGCATCGATGGTTACATCGGGCGATATACCGGGAGCGAGCGTTACCACGATTTCGATATCCTTAGCCGTATTATCGATTACTTTTTTTATTTTAATTTTACCCTTATCGTTAGCCTTAACAATGGAATCGATAACCGAGCTGGTGGTGGTTCCGTAAGGAATATCCCGAATAATTATTTCCTTTTTATCCACTACTTCAATCTTGCCTCTTATTTTAACCTTTCCTCCTCGTTCTCCTTGCTTATAATCGGTAACATCCATCATGCCACCGGTGAGGAAATCGGGGTAAATTTTAGGTTTTTTACCCTTTAGCACATCAATGGAAGCTTTAATAAGTTCGTTAAAATTATGAGGTAAAATTTTGGTAGAAAGGCCAACAGCAATGCCTTCAACCCCCTGTGCTAACAAAAGTGGAAACTTTACCGGTAGGGTAACAGGTTCTTTTTTTCGGCCATCGTAAGAAAGCTGCCACTCGGTAGTTTGGGCATTAAAGGCCACATCGAGGGCAAATTTCGAAAGCCTTACTTCGATGTAGCGTGGTGCGGCTGCCCGGTCGCCTGTGCGAATATCTCCCCAGTTTCCCTGAATATCGAACAGCAGTTCTTTTTGGCCCAGGTTGGTAATGGCATCGCCAATGGCTGCATCGCCATGTGGGTGGTACTGCATGGTAGTTCCAATTACATTGGCCACTTTGTTAAAGCGCCCATCGTCCATTTCTTTCATGGCATGCATTATGCGCCTTTGCACCGGCTTTAGGCCATCGTTTACTGCGGGTACTGCCCGTTCTAAAATTACATAGGAGGCATAGTCTAAAAACCAGTTTTCGTACATACCGGATAGGGGTATTACTTTATGGGGTTCTTCCGGATTTGGCTGGCCATTTATTGCTATTTCTTTACTCATATTTAGGCTTGGGTGTTGGGTTATTGGGTACTGGGTGTGTTTTTTAGTTTACATTTCCTCTTCAACAATATCCTTTTCTACTCTTAGTTTTTCGATTATAAATTTTTGGCGGTCGGGGGTATTTTTACCCATGTAGAAACCAAGTAGTTTTTCAATGCTGGTTTCTTCATTTTGAATAATGGGGTCTAACCGGATGTCATCGCCAATAAAACCGGCAAATTCATCGGGCGAAATTTCGCCCAAACCCTTAAAACGTGTAATTTCGGGTTTACCTCCCAATTTGGCTATGGCCTTTTGTTTTTCGGTTTCATCGTAGCAGTAAATGGTTTCCTTTTTGTTGCGTACCCTAAACAGGGGTGTTTCTAAAATAAACACATACCCGTGCTTAATTAAATCGGGGAAAAACTGTAGAAAAAAAGTAAGTAATAACAAACGAATGTGCATGCCATCTACATCGGCATCGGTGGCTATTATAATTTTTCGGTAGCGGAGTCCTTCAATGCCATCTTCGATGTTAAGCGCATGCTGCAACAAGTTAAATTCCTCGTTTTCGTACACCACTTTTTTGGTAAGGCCAAAGCTATTTAATGGCTTACCTCGCAAGCTAAACACCGCTTGTGTTTGTACATTTCTTGATTTGGTGATAGAGCCGCTGGCCGAATCGCCCTCGGTAATAAAAATCATGGATTCTTCGCGCAGATCTCCTTTTTTATCGTTGAGGTGGATACGGCAATCGCGCAACTTTTTGTTATGCAAATTGGCTTTTTTAGCTCGTTCGTTAGCCAATTTTTTTATACCGGCAATCTCTTTACGTTCGCGCTCCGATTGCAAAATACGCTTTTGGAGAGCCTCGGCTGTATCAGGGTTTTTATGCAGGTAGTTATCGAGTTCTTTTTTTAAGAAATCGTTAACAAAAGTACGCATGGTAGGGCCATCGGGGCCTACATTTTGCGAACCCAGTTTAGTTTTAGTTTGCGACTCGAACACAGGTTCCTGCACGCGCACCGCAATGGCAGCTGTAATGCTGGCTCGTATATCGGAGGCATCATATTCTTTTTTAAAGAAATCGCGCACGGTGCGCACCATGGCTTCTCTAAAAGCAGCCTGGTGGGTGCCCCCTTGTGTGGTGTACTGCCCGTTTACAAACGAATAGTACTCTTCGCCATATTGATTGG
>JALWRJ010000022.1 GCA_026994125.1 Cyclobacteriaceae bacterium
GATATGGCCGACACCCCCACCAAAATTAATACCCTAAGTACGCAACCCTTAGTAGATTACTATAACAAAAGTGCCGATAACTGGCGCTAACGGGTTTTGTTTAGTTATTTTTGAACAATAATTATGGTTACTCTGCTAAAGAATTTATTTGAAAGTCCTGCACATGCCAATTATAAAAACATTACTGTATTTATAGGGCACCCGGGATTCGAAAAACATTTTACACCCCTAAAATCCTTACAAATAAATTCTGTGTTTGGCATGTTAGAATTGGCTATTATAGGTAGTTCGCATTATTTAAAAGTGCCCGGATACCTCTCAGAAGTGGTTTCCACAACACAGCAAACTTTTAACGAACAAGAAACCATTAGCACACAAAAAGGGAATTTTTCCGAGATTAGTATGCCTGTTAACAACCTGCACTACAGGCTCACGAAGCATGTAGATAATAATTTTGCCTCGAAAGCCGATTATAAGAAGGCGGTAACTTCCCATATTGCCACCAGCCAACTGCATTACAAATTTGGATTGCTTAATACCGGAGTAACAACTTTACGCTATACCCAAACCGACCATCGTTTTGTATTGCACACCATGCACTCGTACCCTCAACAACGAGCCATTGTTTATACTACCACCAGTCTAAGTTTATTAACCTTATAATACGTTAACTTTAAAATTTAAAGATTAAAATAAATGTTCCCGTTTAAGGATACATAAGCTCGCCCGCTTCAATTTTAACCTCCAGGTGGTTCTCGCGGGGTGGAATTGGGCATGAATGGTCGGGATTATAAACACAGTATGGGTTGTAGGCCATATTAAAATCTACTATGAGGGTATCGTTTTCGGGTACGTCCAGCACCAGGTAGCGCCCACCTCCATAGGTGGCATCGCCCGAGGTAAGGTCGGTAAATGGTATAAATAAGGCGCCTTTCTTTTGCCCCGATTTGGCCGCTCGTTTACCCTGATAAACATCCAAGGTTAGCGGTTTGCCATGCAAATTAAACGATACTTGGCCATAAATCAGGTATTCGTACACCTGCCCACCGGTGGTTTTAATCTCAAATGTGCGCCCATCATTAAATCTTTTAAGCTGGCCTTTTATTCGGTAGTTATACAATACAGGATAGTAGTTTAACCCCGTAAAGTTTTTCATTAGCTCTTTTGTAAGCATGGTTTTATCCTCTTGCTTATAATTGGCATCTTTTTGTTGGCGCCATTCTTTTACTTTTTGTATATATTCGGTTTCATTATCGGCATAAATAAATCCTTGTGCCTTGCTCAAGTGGCCTAAAACTGTTAAAAACGCTACTAAAAGGGTGGTTACTCGTATGCTCATAATGTTCAAAAAATTAAAATTCGCACCAAGATAACGAACTCAGTACAATCCCCCTGTATAAAATTTTTGTAATTTATACAGCGCCCCATTCTAACCAATTACCTGAATGTTATCCTCCTTTTTATGCTAACAAAAAAAGGCTGCCCAATATTGGGCAGCCTTTTTGAGTCTAGTTTATTTAACCTTCTATTTTAAGGTTTCCTTCTTATCTAAATCTATTACAATAGGCGATGCAATAAAAACAGAAGAGTAAGTACCCACCAATACACCAATGGTTAAGGCAAAGGAGAACCCTCGAAGTACGGCTCCACCAAACACTAACAATACCAACACTACCACCAGAGTAGTTAGCGAAGTAATAACCGTTCTATTAAGGGTACTGTTAATTGCTCCGTTAAAAATATCGATACGGTTAGACGAAGTGTGCAAGCCAATGTTTTCACGGATTCTGTCAAAAACAATTACAGTATCGTTAATGGAATACCCAATAATGGTAAGAATGGCCGCAATAAACACCTGGTCTATCTCAAAACTATAACCTAAGGCTCCGGCAATAGCAAAAGCAGCTAATACCATGAGGGTATCGTGGAACAAGGCTACAATAGCACCCAGGCCAAACTGCCATTTTCTAAACCTTACCACAATGTATAAAAAGATTACGATAAGCGAAAGAAACATGGCTTTCATGGAATCCTTTTTAATATCATCGGCAATAGTGGCTCCTACCTTTTCAGAGCTTAAAATGGCAAAGTGCGAATCATCTACTTTGCTGCCATCGGGCGTGTAGAGTTGGCCGGTTATTTCCTGAATGCCCTGTATTAACAATTGCTGTATTTTCTCATCTGCTTCGGTCGATTCCTCTCCTACCCGATAGCTGGTGGTAACTTTAATTACATTATTGGCGCCAAAGGTTTTGGCTTCGGTACCGGCACCTTCAAACGATTTCGAAATGCCCGTTTTAATTACTGAGGCCTCTACAGGTTGGTTAAATTTAATTACGTAGGAACGGCCTCCTTTAAAATCTACGCCCATATTAAGGCCATTTATAAATAAAAGCGCCATGCCAATTACTATAATTACGCCCGAAATCAAGTAAGCCTTCATACGTTTACCCATAAAATCGATGTTCATATCGGATAATAAACCGGCTGAAAAACGAGTTTTAAAATTAAGGTTGCTGGCATCTCCTTTTTTGCGCAACCATTGCTCTACAATTACCCGGGTAATATATACAGCCGAAAAGAACGAACTTCCAATACCTATCATTAAGGTAATGGCAAACCCTTTTACCGGCCCCTGCCCTAACGAGTATAATATTGCGGCTGTTAAAAAGGTAGTTACATTGGAGTCGATAATGGAGCTAAACGCTTTACTATACCCCGATGAAACGGCCTCACGTAAAGCCACTCCATTACGAAGTTCTTCACGAATACGTTCAAAAATAAGTACGTTGGCATCGATAGACATACCAATGGTAAGTACAATACCGGCAATTCCGGGTAAGGTAAGTGCAGCACTTAATTGCGCCAAAATACCCATTATAAAAAAGATGTTAAACAGTAGGGCAAAGTTGGCAATAAAGCCTCCACGGGCATAATAAAACACCATAAATAATACCACCAAGGCTAACCCGGCCACAATGGATTTTACTCCTTGCAACTGTGCTTCTTTACCAAGGGTTGGCCCAATAATGGCTTCTTGCACAATGCGGGTAGGAGCAGGCAAGGTACCTGCTTTTAACACATTGGCTAAATCTTTGGCTTCTTCAATGGTAAAGTTTCCAGAAATTTCGGAGTTGCCATTAGGTATTTCTCCATTTACATTGGGGGCCGAGTACACGTACCCATCGAGCACAATGGCTATGCGTTCTCCAATATTGGCAGCGGTTAACTTACGCCATTTTTTTGCTCCGTTGGCATTCATTTGCATAGATACTGCCGGACGAGTAGCCTGGTCTAAAGTTTGGCGGGCATCGGTAATTACATCTCCTTCCAATGGGGCTTTACCTCCACGCAAGGTTTTTAAAATATGTAATTCAATATGTGGTTCAACATCAGCTTCCTGGTGATCGTGTGGTTTAACCTCCCAAGCCAGTTTAAAGTGGTTAGGAATTAAGTCCTGAATATCCTTACGCTTAAAAATTCGGTTAATCTTAAACGTATCTTTTACATTATACACCAATCCTTCCTGGCTGGTAATTAAGCTAAAAATAGGCGAAACCTGCGTATTAAGCAGGGAGTCAAGTTTTTCTTTTTGGGCTGCACTATCGTTTTCGGCCACAGCGGTGCTATCGCTACCGGCTCCAAGGAGCTCTTCCAGGCTTTCTTCAGGTGCTTCTACCTGGGTAGAGTCCTGTTCTAAGCTTAGCTCAGCCGCATTTTTTTTCTGCTCCTCTACCAGGTAATTATTAATGCTTTGTAAAAAATTACCCGATTCGGCCGGAGTGGCTACCTCGAAAAACTCAAGCTTAGCAGCTCCTTGCAACAGCTTACGAACCCGTTCGGGGTTATCGGCTCCGGGAATTTCTACCTGAATACGCCCGGTACCTTGTAACCGCTGGATATTGGGTTGCGAAGTACCAAAGCGGTCGATACGTGTACGCAAAATATTAAACGAGCGATCCATGGCATCTTCAATTTCGGCATTTATAATGCGCATTATTTCGTCATCGCTCGATTCAATCGAAATTTTACCCCGGTTGGCTGCATTCGAAAAAATGGGGCTTAATCTGCCCTCGGGTTTTAGTTCTTTAAACGATTCGTAAAATAATTTACTAAAAGGCTCTTGACTTGATTTTTGTTTTTCAACAGCTTTATCAATGGCAGCCAAAAAATCAGGGTCTTCGTTGTTTCCACTAAGCCCCTTTAGTATTTCAACGGGCGAAACCTCTAACACAACGTGCATACCGCCCTGTAAATCGAGCCCTAAGCTAAGCTCGGTGTCTTTAATTTCTTTAAAGGTATAATCTACCCCAAACAAACTGTACACAGGTTCGTTCCAAATGGAATCCAGATACACTTGTTTCTTGGCCAAATCTACCACACCCGCCTCGTTTGTGGCTGCGGCTATGGCCTCTTTCTGTATATTTCGTGATACAAACGTAAACGACAAATAATACAGACATAATGCAGTAACAATTAATGTTAGTACAACTATAGCTCCTCTATTTCTCATAATTTAGTAAAATTGATTAATTAGTTTATTGATTTATGTAATAACCGGCTGGTTACATTTATATATTGCCGGAAAATGTAAATAAGGAAAATAGCTACCGAAGCAGCCAAGCACATTTAGGGTGCGTTAGGGGAAATTACTTGCCGAAACAAGGTATTGAAAAAGGGAGTAAATCCCGATTTTTCGGTATAAATGGCAATGATTTTTTTATGCTCGCCAAAAACAATTTCTTTAATTTGGTAAAATTCCTGATCGATGTGAACACCCGGAACCGATAAAAATACATCTTGCGCAGAGGTAAGTATATTTTGTGTTTCGTTGGGAGCCGAATCATCATCAGGCTGCGCTTTGGTTTTGTTAGCAACCTGTACAGCCTCTATTTGGTGCTGAACATAGGTGTTTCCTGCCTGGTAGGCAAGTACAGCCAAACCCAGCAAGATGACCAATAGGTACGAAAACGGGCGATTTGTTGATTTTTTAACACTCATTTTAAACGAACGGCAAACTTATTTAATCCATTGATTACCCACAAGTTATTTTGTAAATAAGATACACCACTTTGGGGTATAGCCACAAGCCAAACTTTACCGGAAATAGTGTATTGTATAAATTTGCCTACGCTTTATTACAAAAGCACTACTTAAATTTTCATTATAACTTACTCCTTACAAAACTAACAATTACATCCAGGGCGCTATCGTAAGATTTGTGATTAGGTATAATAATATCGGCCTGCGATTTAAATGGTTTTATATGTTTTTCGTAGGTAGGCATTACGTGGTGCTCGTAGCGGTAAAGCACATCGTCTAAATCGTACCCTCGCTCTTTATCATCACGTACAATTCTTCGTATCAGCTTAATGTAATCCTTGGCATCGATGTAGAGTTTCATATCCAAAATTTTGGATATAGGTTGGTAATACAACACAAAAATACCCTCTACCACAATAACAGGAGCCGGTTTTAACACAATGGTATTAGGATTGGCATTGGGGTTATTAAAGGTATATTCTTTAAGCGTTACCGGTTGCCCGTTTTTTAATTTTTCAATGTCGTTTTTATAGGCTTCAAAATCGATAGATTCGGGCAAATCAAAATTCTTTACCCCTTTTATATCAACAGGTTGCTGGTCGCGCGGTTTGTAGTAATTATCTTGCGAAATCAAGCAAACCTCATCGCGTGTAAACTTACTTAACAAGCCGTTTAAAAACCGGGTTTTACCGGAACCACTTCCGCCTGTTATTCCTATTATAAAGGGTTTTTTAGTTACCATGTTTGTTGGGTTAAGTAGGTGGCCAGCTTTGCCACGGCCTTACCCCGGTGGCTTATATTGTTTTTTTCAGTTGGGCTCATTTGGGCAAAGGTAATGTTGTAGTTGTCGGGTATAAAAATGGGGTCATACCCAAAGCCGGCCTTACCGGCTGGCCGGGTGGTTATAAGGCCTGTTACCACACCTTCAAAATACCTGGGCGGCTGTTCGCCTAAGAGCAAGGCAATTACGGTTCTAAACCGAGCTTTCCTATTGGCAACCCCCATCATATTTTGGAGCAATAGTTCCATATTTTTTATAGAATCAGCTGGCTCGCCTGCATACCGCGCACTAAACACTCCTGGGGTTCCATCCAGGGCTTCAACTTCCAAACCAGTATCATCGGCAAAGCAATTTATACCAAAATTGTTTTTAACATACGCTGCTTTTGCCAACGCATTTTGAGCTAAGGTACTTCCGTTTTCGGGTATTTCCTGTAAGCAACCAATTTGGGTAAGCCCTTTTAGCTCGATAGTAGCCCCCAGCAACTCACGCAACTCTTTTAGTTTATGTTCGTTATGGGTGGCAAAGCAAAGTTGCATTACTTAACAGTATGTAGCTTCATATCAAAAATAAGGTTGGCATTGGAGGGTATATCGCCACTTCCTTTGTAGCCATACCCATAGCCCGATGGTATATACATGGTTACCGAATCGCCCTCCTGCATATCGAGCAAAACTGCTTGCCAGCCCGCTATGAGTGCACCTAAGCTAAAGGTTACGCTATCGTTGGCATCAAATTGAGTTCCATTACTTAACAGCCTGCCCTTATAAGATACCACTACTTGTGTATTAAGCGATGGCGGAGTAAGGCCATTTCCCTCCTCATGCACTACATAGCTTACATATCCTTTGCAGGGTTCGCCCGTGGGGGTTTTAACTGTATTACAATCTTTTAACACATTGATAATGCCGTTATCGGCCAAATACGTATCTATGATATCGAGGTCTATGGCCAATTGCTCTTCAAAGGGCAAGGCCGGTGGCTTAGGGTCTTCTTTCTTTTTACAAGCCGTAACCAAGGCCAGGCTTGCAAGCAATAGCATACCAATCGAACTCCTCATTTTATTGTATATCAATTAATTCTACATCAAATACCAACACAGAATAAGGAGGTATTTTAGGGCCGGCACCTCTGGCTCCATACCCCAACCTGGAAGGAATGATTAGTGTGGCTTTACCACCTTTTGATAACAAGGCAATTCCTTTATCCCATCCTTTAATTACTTCGCCCAGATCTATTTTAAAACTAAAAGGTTGCGAGTAGTCCCGGCCTTCGCTGTACACATTGCCGGCACGGGCATCTTCTTCAATACTCGAATCGAACATAGTACCATCTAATAACTTACCGGTGTAGTTTACAAATACTTTTTGCCCCAATGAAGGCTTAGGGCCATTACCTTGTTTTGTTATTACATAGTACAGCCCATCTTCGGTTTTTTGAGCCTCAATACCGTTGTCTTTCAGGTAGCTTTGTATAGCTTCTTCTTCTTCCTGCTCTTTGGCTTTGGCTTCTTCCCTGGCCTTAGCTTGCTGTTTTTCTATTTCGGCAGCTCTAAAAGCTCTAAACTCTTCCATGGTCATTACATCCTGCACACCCATTAAAACCGTAATTTTTCCCTGGCTGTCAAGGGTATCGGGCAGCGGCCTCCTAAACGATTCTCTGAAAATTACTTCGGCAGGAATCTGTAGTTCCAGGCTATCGCCTTTGGTGCACAATTTAAAGGATTCTTCCAGGCTGCCATTATCTTTAAACAATGAATCAACATAGTTTAAAGGCAGAGGGCTGCCCTGTTCGGTGCTCGAAAACATTACGTTACCCTTGGGGTCGAGGTAAGTTACGTGCATAAGTAAAAAATCGCCATCCTTGGGTTTTTCGCCATTGGCATCAACTATTTTACGGTAGGTTAGCCCGGTGGGCGAAGTGGTAAAATCCTGCTGACCACAAGCGGTTAAAACGATAGCCGTTAGGCTTGCTAAAAAACTGTATCTTACTTTATTCATCTTTTTTTGTTAATGCTGTTTTATAATTTGGTAATAATTTTTCAAATTTATCTATTACAGCCTCCAGGCTAAGCTCTTTCGATACGCCTCCGGCTGCATTGGTATGTCCTCCACCGTCAAAGTTAGTGCGTGCAAACTCATTTACCGAAAAATTTCCTACCGACCGGAACGACATTTTAATCATTTGGTCTTTTTCGGTAAATAATGCAGCCATTACAATGCCTTTAATAGACAAGGCATAGTTTACCAGACCTTCGGTATCGCCTTTTTGTGCATGGAAACTAGCCAAATCCTTTGCCGATAAGTAAATGTAAGCCACATTGTATTCGGTAAGCACATGTAAACGCTGGCTTAATGCAAAGCCTAGCAGTTTAATACGGTTTACGGTGTTGGTGTCGTAAATTAGCTTTGATACCTTAGCCACATCCACTCCAATGCCCATCAGGCTGGCAACTATTTGGTGAATATGTTGGGTAGTATTAGGATGCCTAAACCCTCCGGTATCGGTCATAATACCAGCATACAAGCATTCACCTGCTTCTTTATCCAACAGTTTTTCCCAGCCAAGCTCTACCAGCAGGTCATATACCAATTCGCAGGTAGCTCCTGCTTCAATACTCCATTGCATGGCTTGCGCATAGTTTTCGGGTTCGCGGTGGTGGTCAATAATCGCTTTTACTGCCTTCGATTTTTTAATTTCTTCTCCTACATCTCCCCCCCGCTTTAAGGCCGAGTAATCCATGCTAAACACTACATCGGCTTGGGCCAAGGCACTTCTTGCCGCTTCGGGGTTTTTATCGTAAAGCAATACCTGTTCCCAACCTTGCATCCATTTTAAAAAGTCAGGAAACGAATTTGGTGAAACAATAACTACCTCGTGCCCTTTTTTACGAAGTACACGTGCAAAACCCAAAGCCGAACCAAGTGCATCGGCATCGGGGTTTAGGTGAATGGTAAGCACAAGTTTTTTGGGCTCCGCTAAAAGTTCCTTAAATGGAATATGATTGTGCATATAAAAGGCGAGTTAACATACCCGCTGTTGGTAGCCTGCAAAGTTTACAAGTTTTAAACAGAAACCAAAGCGAAAGAAATACACATCTTAACAAATTAGAAATTTGTTTCGCTTAAAATAATAGGTTTCCAAGAAAAAAAGTAATAATGCTTTGCAGGGTAAACAACCATAAGTTTTACAATTACGATGGCCATACCAATTTAATCCTCTAATTTTGCGGTAAATTTTAACATACTAATAATGGCAACAAACAAAACTTTTACCATGATTAAACCCGATGCAGTAGCGGGTGGGCACATAGGTGCAATTACAAAAATGATTGAAGAAGCCGGCTTTAGCATTAAAGCCATGAAATTAACCAAACTTTCGGGCGAGCGTGCCGGGCAGTTTTATGCGGTGCATAAAGAGCGCCCTTTTTACAACGACTTATGCGCTTATATGTCGTCTGGCCCTATTGTGCCCATGATTTTAGAAAAAGAAAATGCGGTAGAAGATTTTAGAACTTTAATAGGAGCCACCAATCCGCAAGAAGCAGCCGAAGGCACCATCCGTAATTTATTTGCTACCTCTATTGAGGCCAACGCCATCCATGGTTCCGATTCTGATGAAAACGCCAGCATAGAAGGAAATTTCTTTTTTGCTGATATCGAAAA
>JALWRJ010000023.1 GCA_026994125.1 Cyclobacteriaceae bacterium
ATTTACTACCCAAGCATAGTTGCTCATGCCGGCCTCGGTCGTGTAGGTTTCGGTAGTGCCTGCGCAAGTGGTGGTGTTCCCACCTATCGTAGGTACCGGTAAAGGGTTTACCGTTACACTTAAAGTTTCGGTATCGTCTGTACAACCCGCCACAGATGCTGTGTAGGTAAATTGATACGTATTTGGTGTAACTGCTGAAGCATCGAATATACTACCGCTTAAGGCGCCTGTACCATCATCATCATTCCAGGTACCTCCGGCATCGTTGCCCGACAAACCTGTGAACAAATCAAAATTTGTTACACTATTACAAACACTTTGAGGAGTAGCTGTTCCGGCATTAGGGCCTCCAGAAACTACAATATCGTTTTTATTGAGTGTACAGCTATTATTATCTACTATTTGCACTTCATAGGTTCCGGCAGCAATACTATTAAAGGTAACCGTACCCCCATCGGTAGCAATATTGCCCGGGCCAAAACTGGTTGGCCCCGATACATAATTTATGGTATAGGGCGCTGTTCCCCCATTGGCAGCTATGGTAATGCTTCCACTACCTAAATTATTACAATCGGGAGCAGTAGATGTACCCGGGTTGAAATCTAAGGCCGTGGGTTCATTAACAATAATGGGAGAAATTAAAAGATTATTGAATGGGAATGCATCTGCTGATGTAATACGCACTCTATATTCAGTGGTAGTACCATCAGCGGCTATTAGCCCTCCCCCCCAGGTAACATTAGTGCTTTTATTAAATACAACGGTTTGAGGTGGTGCGTTAGTAACATTAACACTTCCCACAGGTATATTTCCTACCCCACTAACAAAATAAGTAAGCTCCACCGTAAAATTGGGCGTACCTCCGGTAATATCAACTTGTATTTCACCGTCATCTCCACCATTACAACTTACATGCTGCGTAACCGTGGCTGTAGCTGCAATTTGCGCATTTACATTGGTAAAGCCAAGAACCAATGAAAAGATTAATAGACTGATTAGTTTGGTTAGACTCTTCATTTATTCTTAGTCTTTAAATTCAATTAATTCGCTTACCCAACTTTTGCATAATAGTGCATCGGTATGCTTAAAATTTAGTTCAACACGGTAATATTGATTAACAGCCAATCCATTAAACTGAATTTTTTCATCTGAACCGGATTTAGCTATCAATTTTTGCTTCATACCATTTTGATAGCCATAAAGCGTATAGGTATATGCCTGGCTGTTTTTGATTTTTACTTGTATATTGCCATGCAAAGCATCTGTTTTGGTTGCATTTACTTTAACTGTTCTGTTACATTGAGCCAAGGCAACATGTATGCTCAAAAACAGTAAGGCTGCTATTAAAATTATACTTCTGAATTTCATTCGAATATTCAATATTACGTAATCTAAATGTACATTATCTACTTAAAAGTAACCCAAAGGTAGGGCATTTTAGCATTTCATGCTTTAGGTATATTTACCTAGACCCCAAGTTGAATTACTTAGAAGCACTTTCAAGCCCTAAAGAACGTGAAAATAATTGAAAAATCATGGTGTATTAAGCATAAAAACACATCCGATAAAGCGCAATTTGTCGTAAATTTGCCACCCTTTACTAAGGAATGACCGGTTAGCAGCCAAATAAAGGTTTCCGGGTGTTACATCAAGGGCATTCGTTAGGTAAGGAAGAAAGGTAATTACACTTAACCTCCCAGCAAGTGTATTAACCAACTAATTTTAACACATTTAAACAATACTTTTCTATGGCATTTGACATTGACATGATAAAAAAGGTGTACGAAAGGTACCCTGAACGGATTGAAGCAGCACGTAACGTAGTAAAACGCCCCCTTACCTTGGCCGAAAAAATATTATATGCACACCTAAGCGAAGGCAAGACCCAATCGGCCAAAGAGCGCGGTGTATCGTATGTTGATTTTGCCCCCGACCGCATTGCATGTCAAGATGCTACGGCACAAATGGCCTTGTTACAATTTATGCAGGCGGGCAAGGCCAAGGTAGCCGTACCTACCACGGTCCATTGCGACCACCTGATACTGGCCAAAGATGGAGCCAATGAAGATTTAGCCGCTGCCAAAACGGCTTCGGGAGAGGTGTTTAACTTTCTTCAAACGGTTTCGAATAAGTACGGAATAGGATTTTGGAAACCTGGGGCAGGTATTATCCACCAGGTAGTATTAGAAAATTATGCCTTCCCGGGGGGTATGATGATAGGCACAGATTCGCACACAGTAAATGCCGGAGGCTTAGGCATGGTAGCCATTGGAGTAGGTGGAGCCGATGCGGTGGATGTAATGGCTGATATGCCCTGGGAACTTAAAATGCCTAAACTCATTGGAGTTAAACTAACCGGTAAACTGAATGGATGGACGGCTCCTAAAGATATTATTTTAAAGGTAGCAGGTATTTTAACCGTAAAAGGAGGCACCGGAGCCATTGTAGAATACTTTGGCGAAGGAGCAGAATCTATTTCGTGTACCGGTAAAGGAACCATTTGCAATATGGGAGCCGAAATTGGTGCCACCACTTCTACATTTGGTTATGATGACAGCATGCGCAGGTATTTAGCCGCAACCGGCCGACAGGATGTGGTTGACTTAGCCGACCAGGTAAAAGAGCATTTAACCGGAGACCCGGAAGTATATGCCAACCCTGAAACATACTTTGATGAACTTATTGAAATTAATTTAGATGAGCTTACCCCTCATTTGAATGGGCCTTTCACTCCCGACTTAGCAACTCCGGTTTCGGAAATGAAAGAAAAAGCAGCCGCCAATGGATGGCCTACTGATATTGAATGGGCATTAATAGGTTCCTGCACCAACTCTTCGTACGAAGACTTAACCCGAGCCGCCTCGATTGTTGACGATGCTTTTGCCAAAGGCATTAAACCTAAAGCCACCTTGGGAATTAACCCGGGTTCGGAGCAGGTACGGTTTACAGCCGAGCGTGATGGGCTACTTGACACGTTCGAGAAATTTGACTCTACTAAAATATTTACCAATGCATGTGGGCCATGTATTGGCCAATGGGCCAGACCAGGAGCAGATAAAAAAGAGAAGAACTCCATTGTACACTCATTTAACCGCAATTTTGCCAAACGAGCCGATGGCAACCCCAACACCCACGCCTTTGTAGCCTCGCCTGAAATGGTAGCTGCCATTGCTATATCGGGTAAGTTGGACTTTAACCCCATAACCGACACCCTGGTAAACTCGCAAGGCGAAACAGTTAAACTGAACGAACCCAGCGGAATAGAATTACCAAAAAAAGGATTTGATGTAGATGATAATGGGTACCAGGAACCGGCAACCGATGGCAGTCAAATTGAAATTAAGGTAGATCCAGACTCAAAGCGATTGCAATTATTGGAACCCTTTGCCCCCTACCCCGGAGGAGAGCTTACCGGCATGAAATTGCTAATTAAAGCCAAAGGAAAATGTACCACCGACCACATTTCGATGGCCGGCCCCTGGTTAAGGTTTAGAGGTCATTTGGATAATATTTCAGACAATATGCTTATTGGAGCCGTGAATTATTTTAACAACCAAACCAACTTAGTTAAAAATCAGCTTACCGGTGAATACGGGCCTGTACCGGCCACGCAACGAGCCTACAAGGCTAAAGGTATTGGCACCGTAGTGGTGGGAGACGAGAACTATGGCGAAGGTTCTTCGCGCGAACATGCCGCCATGGAGCCCCGGCATTTAGGTGTGCGAATTGTATTGGTAAAATCGTTTGCCCGCATACACGAAACCAATCTTAAAAAACAAGGTATGCTTGGGCTAACTTTTGCAAACAAAGCAGATTATGAGAAGTTCCAGGAAGACGACACCATTGAAACCCTAAATCTTGATTCGTTTGCACCTGGCAAACCTATTGAGTTGAAATTAACCCATACCGATGGATCAACAGATATTATTGAGTGCAACCACACCTATAATGATAGCCAAATAGAATGGTTTAAGGCAGGATCGGCTCTGAATTTAATTAAAGAACAAAATAAATAAAAACGGTTAATGGTTATTGGACAAACTCCATAACCAATAACCATTAACTATTAACCAATAACTAATAAAACATGGCAACTATAACATTAAAAGGAAACGAGATACATACAACCGGTGAGCTACCTGCTGTAGGAAGCGAAGCACCCCTATTTACCCTGACTAAAACTGATTTATCACAAGCCAGCTTATCGGAGTTTAAAGGAAAGAAAGTGATATTAAATATTTTCCCTTCGCTAGACACGGGAGTATGTGCCGCTTCGGTGCGTAAGTTTAACGAAGAAGCCAGTAACAAAGATGTTGCAGTATTGTGCATATCAAAAGATTTACCCTTTGCCCATGGGCGTTTTTGTGAAGCAGAAGGAATTGCAAATGTTATAAACCTATCTGATTTTAGAAATAATGATTTTGCTACCGCCTATAATACATTACTAACCGATGGCCCTTTAGCCGGGCTGCACTCGCGCGCAGTAATTGTGGTAGATGAAGAAGGGAAAGTGGTTTATACCGAGCAGGTACCGGAAATTGTGCAAGAGCCCGATTATGAAAAAGCACTGGCCGCTTTATAAACTAATTCAAATAATCGTCACTCCTGCTTCCTCAGGAATGACGATTATTTTGAGCTGTACGCTAGCATAGAAATGAGAATTGAGAAAGCTACAGTAAAAGATGCCAAAGAATTGACAGAGCTAACTATACGCTCAAAGTCTTATTGGAACTATGGCGTGCAGCAAATAGAAGAATGGAAAAATGACCTAACGATTACGGCAGGTTATATCCTTGAAAAAGAAGTTTATAAGCTATTTGATAAAAATCAAATTATTGGATATTATTCTTTTTTTTTGGAACAAAATAATACAGATATAAAACTAGACAACCTATTTGTTGCACCAAATTTTATAGGTAAAGGAATTGGGAAAAAACTAATGATTGATTTTTTTAGAAGGATTCTAATGATTAAATTTAACAGGGTTCTCCTTGATGCCGATCCTAATGCTGAAAATTTCTATTCACATTTAGGGTTTAATGTTATTGGAAAATTAGAATCGTCAATTGCTAACAGGCATTTGCCAATAATGGAGATGAAAAAATCTAATGTACAACACTATGTAAAAATGCATTAAGCCGCATTTTACACTAAGCAATAGATGTATTAATTATAAACACATGAAAATAACAACCCGTTACGTAGAAGATGAGCTTTATGTAGCCGAAAATGAAAACGGCAACACCATACATATAGATATGCGAAATGCAGAAGATAAAAAAAGCCTGGCTCCGGTAGAAATGATGCTGGCCTCCATAGCCGGGTGTGCAGCTGTGGATATTGTTTCGATGCTTCGTAAAAAGCGAAAAACTTTTGTGGATTTAACTATTGAAACTACCGGAAAACGAAGAGATGAGCATCCAAGAGGGTTAACACATATAACCTCAAAATACACCCTTATTTCGCCTGACACCAATTTAGATACTTTTAAAAAAGTGGCGACCCTAGCTACTGAAAAGTATTGCTCGGCTGCAGCCTCGGTAAAAGCCAAAATTGAAGTAGTTTGCGAAGTTAAAACGGAAAAAGAAGCCTAGCCCATTATTCTCTTAACATAAACTAACCAAATTAGTAGCCGCCAAAATATTTGCGTAAAAACCATTCGGTAGCCGCCAGAAAAATTAACATTGTTATAATACTGTAAAAACGATACAGCGGCTGCTCCCGGCTGCTAGAATGAATAATGGAAACCGGTGATAGGGATTTGATGGTGGATTCTAAAGCCGGCAATTGGTTTAGTGTATAGTATTTACCTGAAAATTTTTCGGCCAGTTTAGCCAGCAACGTATAATCGGCCACGGGATTTAGAGCTTCTTTATTTAAAGACTTTACTACAAACTGACCTGCCGATGTATAGCTTTGCTTAGCTATGCTATCAGGGGTAAACATGGCCTTGAAATAATATACTCCTTCAGTTAAATTAGTAAGTTTAAAGGTAGAGCTATTGCTTAAAGGAGTAAAACGGTGGTGTGTAGCCTTTCCGTTTTCATTGGTTACCGTCATTTCAATTTCCTTACCCGAAATTCGTTCAAAAAGGGCATTGTATTCTTCAATCGTAAAAATGGCAGGCTCGCCTTGGTAAAAAATCGGTTGTTGAGGGTGCACAAACAGGCGTTTCTTTTGTTTGTTGCTCATTGTAAATTGCACTACCTTTTGCACCAAAGATTCAAAATGTGTAAACGATTGCTGAGTACGGTATTCATCTAATTTCCATTTCCATAAGCCTGTACCTAAAAACACGGTTTGCTTTACTTGCGGGTTAGCGCCAAAAAACAGTAAAGGTTTGTTGGTAACTACGTTGCCAATTTGCTGCTGCAACAATGTTTTTTGAGGATGTTGTGCAAGTGTAACACCATACGCAACGGCCACCGGAGGCAGGTCGCTTACCCAGGTTTTAAACTCATCAGAAAACGAAAATTCATTAAAAGAAGCATTTAATATAGGTTTTACCCAATCTGTTTGGTTAGTAGTAGCTGTTGAGGTTAAAAGATTTTGTCGGGTTAAAAAATCAACATCTGAACCCGTGCCCACTAACAACCAAGCTGGTATTTTTAGTTGAGTAAATTGTTCTTTTTCCCAACCTGCCGTGTGCTTACCCGGGTATTGGTGCGCAATAAGTAAATCGGCCTCTACGTTTTTAGGCAACTCATACGCCACCTTTACTTCGTAATATTCATTTTTATCGAGTACGGATTTTATGGCTTTTATATCGGGGTGCGGACTGGAAGCCAGTATTAAAATCTGCTTTCGTGCATCAATTACATCTACAAAAAACTGCTGCTTATTGTTAAGCAAGGTAAACTCATTGGGCACAGTTTTTACTTTTACGGTAAACGATTGCTTACCCTTACCTTTTACCGGAATGGAGGCTATCCATTTTTGCAAGCTTTTATTGTCCGATAATTCCACCTGTTGATGCCACAAAAGGCTGTTTTTATGGAAAATTTCGAGGGTGGCAGGTACCTTGTTTAACCCGGTGCTCATCAGTTGCACCTCTACCATTAACTCGTTACCCTCAAATACCGTAGCATTATGTCGTACATTTTTAATGGCTACATCTTTTACCTGCGAGGAATCGCCCACGGCCAGGGTATAAAGGGGAAAACCCATTGAAACAGCCAGGGGAGTATAACCACTAGTGTAGATACCATCCGAAATAAGTAATGCCCCTGCCAGGGTATTACTATTAAATTGCGATTTTATTGCAGTTAATTGATTGGCCAAATTAGTAGATGGAGCCGTGAATTTAATAGAGTCTATTTCATAAACCGGGTGGCCATATACATCCAATACACGCACATCAAACCCTTGATTTACAAGCTGTTTATTAAGACGTTTTATTGCGGTTCGTAACGCAACCGTATCGGTTCTATGAGGCAGGGCAATCGAGGCAGAGTTATCCACGGCCAACACAAAAATGGGCTTTTGAAAATGGTTTTTGGTGGATGTTATATAGGGTTCGAGCAGCAAAAAAGCTGTAATAAACACTAAAATTATGCGTAAGGCTGCCAAACTATAGTTAAGTGTAGCTGACCAGGGGGTGTCTTTTGTGTACTGCAACCAGGCATACGCTACCGCCACCAGTAAGCATACCAGCACCCACCCAAAAGCATACGTTAACGTAAGGTTAGCCATAAGTATTTTTAAATTACACTTACCAATAAAACACTATTAGGTGGGTTAGACAAACAATATGAAAGGTAATGCTAAAAAGTTAGAACAGATTTACCCACCAAATGCCCTTTCTTCATTTCATCCAGGGCTTCGAGTACCTGGCCAAAAGGACGCACACTACCCACAATGGGGATAATATGAAACGAACGCACAAACTCTACCATTCGTTCAAATTCCTTATCGCTACCCATGGTGGTGCCTATTACAGATAATTGCCGCCAAAACATGGTGTATAAATCAATGGTAGCCGGCAAGCCATTAGTAGCCCCATAAAACACTAATTTGCCCTTAGGATTTAGCAATTTAATTAACTGTCCAAATTGATTTCCTCCGGCACTATCAATAATCACATCAAACCCTCCATGCCTGCGTTTTACATTTTTATACCAGTCTTTTTGGGTATAATCAAACCCTTCTCTGGCACCTTTTTCTTTGGCCAATTTAATATTGTTTTGGTTGCTGGAAGTAACATAGGTATTGGCTCCGACAGTAATAGAGAAAAGAGCGGCCATTTGAGCTACTCCTCCTCCAAAGCCCGAAATTAAAACCTTAGCACCTTTTTGCACCCCTCCTTTGGTAAAGCAGGCACGGTAAGCCGTTAAAGCCGATAACGGCAAGGCTCCGGCCTCCTCATCGGTTAAGTGCTTTGGTTTTTCCACCAACCTGTCAATGCCCACTACCACGTATTCGGCCAAGGTGCCATCTTTAGGCAGCCCCAACACATGGTAGCCATCTTGCTGTACTTCATCGTCATCGCCCCAATTAATGTTAGGGTTGATAATAACTTTTTTACCCAACCAGGGCGATTCGCTTTGGCCGCCTACTTCTACTACCCGGCCTACACCATCGGAGCCCAAGGTTACCCCGGGTATAATACTTGGGTACTTCCCTTCACGAATCCATTGGTCGCGCCTATTTAAACCGGCTGCGGTTAGTTGTACTAAAGCCTCTCCTTCGGCAGGAGCCGGCTTTTCTTTTTCTTGTATTTTAAACGATAAATCGGGTTGTATCACAAGGGCTTTCATAAAAGAATAAACTGGTTATATAAGTTAAAATAATAAGTAGCACCTACATTAATATGAGCTATTGCATAGCACCCAGGGTGCATAAACCAAATTAAAACGGAGGTTCTTCCCCGGCCGGTTGATCGGGAGTGCTTTCCGGGTTATTTAATCCGCTGGGCAAAGTAACCGTATTGGTAAAATCGCTACCCATGGCGGTCGGAAACCCCTGACGCCCGGAATTAGCCGCATCACTAAAATCAAGGTCGGCAAATTTGGTAAACTTACCAATAAATTTAAGCTTCACATTTTCGAGCGAACCATTTCTATGCTTGGCAATAATAACCTCCCCCATACCGGTGGTAGGGAGTTGGTTTTCGTCTTCGGTTATGCCGTAATACTCGGGTCGGTATAAGAACATTACCATATCTGCATCTTGCTCAATAGAGCCCGATTCACGCAAATCGGATAGCTGCGGACGCTTATCACCTCCTCGGGTTTCAACGGCCCGGCTAAGTTGCGACAGTGCAATTACCGGCACATTTAACTCCTTGGCCAAGCCTTTAAGTGCTCTTGAAATGGTGGCTATTTCCTGCTCCCGGTTACCTCCTCCCCGGGCATCGGCCGACATCAATTGCAGGTAATCTATGATGATAAGTTGTACATCGTGTTGCGATTTTAGCCTACGGCACTTTGCTCTTAACTCTAAAATAG
>JALWRJ010000024.1 GCA_026994125.1 Cyclobacteriaceae bacterium
TTATACGGGTGCCAAACGTTATAAATCCGTTTGACACCCGATATAAAACACCCTAAACAAAAATTAATTAGATTTTACAAATTTTACGCCTTTTCCAAGCCGTATCCGAGCCATAAATCCCCAGTTTGAAGATTTAAAGGCAAACCCATTAGATACCCTAAATCCCGGGCGCCAATCAAAGCCTAAGGTTAAAGGGAAATCGAATGAATACTCTGCTCCAAAGTTTCCGGCAATATCAAAATCAAAACTGTTGCCAAAAAAGAATTCGGGGCCTAATCCAGGATAAAATTTTAACCCGCTGGGGCCACCCGAGATGGCAAACATCCAATCGAAATAAGCACCTACACCAAAGCGGTCGAAATACACCGTGGGGTGTAGCCGGGGTGCCATTCCTACGGGGATGGTCATATCCAAGGATACCTGATTGCTAAATCGAATACCGGCCTCTAAATTAGATTGCGCTTGCAATGAGCCCAGGCCAATACTCAGGAACATTACCAGGAATAAATACTTTTTCATTTGTTAAACTATTTAATGTACTTAATATTAACTCTATTAATTTTTCCGGTAAATTTAAACGGAGCCTTATTGTAATAATCTAACGATACTGGTGAGCCTAGATCCACTCCTATATCAAAGGTTTCGGAAGCGGTAAAGGCAGCAGGAACCGATTTTTCGATTCTTCCTGTACCAATTTCTTTACCATTCGCCCGAAGTGTTACCGTAGCGGGTGCCATGCGAGCCATTTTGTCGTATTTAAGTTCTACCTCAAGCTTTACCTTACCGGTGGGCAGTGTACTGTTTGAGGCTATTTTGTAACGGTTTAGTGTCATGGCATTGTACTCTACTTTTAGGAGGCCTTTATCAATATACACCGTATAACCGGCAGAAACACCTCCCACACAATACAAAACACCTTCGCTGTTGGCATCAATATCAACATCTATGGTAGATAGGGTTGATCGGCCCGAGGCAAACTTTGGTGCCATAGATTCCGGAATTCGGTTTTGGCCTTCGTAAAAATTCCACTCGGTAAGTGTAGAAGAAGGCAATTCTTCGGGATGGAAGAAAACCGTGTAGAAGGCCGCCCCAATAGGATACACTAAATTATCGGTAGCTTCTTTATCAAATAGCTCTTTCATTTCAGCCAGTTTTTCCGGGTTTTCAGCTGCCACATCGTGTGCTTGCGAATAATCGTTTGCTAAATTATAAAGCGACCACTTATCTTTAGTAGGATCCCAGGCTGCCAGATGCGAGGCATCAGCATTCCATGGGTCTCTTGGGCCAAATACGGAAGCTATCCATCCATCGTGATACACACCCCGGCTACCCATAATCTCAAAATATTGCGTTTTTTTATGCGTAGGTTCATCCGGATTATCAAACGTGTAAGCCAGCGATACCCCATCTAAAGGTTGTTGCTCAATGCCATCAACCACCTTTGGTGGGGTAATGTCTAAAATATCATACAATGTAGCTGCAATATCATTTACATGATGAAATTGGGTGCGAATTTTACCGTCATGTTTAATTTTTGCCGGCCACGAAATTACCATTGGCGTACGAGTACCTCCAAAATAACCTGCAACTAATTTAGTGCCTTGGAATGGGGAAGCTCCGGCATAAGCCCAACCGTGATGGTACATATTATCCAGTTTTGGGCCGCCAAGTGCATCTAGGCCACCATAGTTTTTATTGAGTACATCTATTTGCTCTTCAATGGTAGAAGGCATGGCATTTTGTGCCAATAGTTCGGCAATACTGCCATTGATACCTTCTGATGAGGGGCCATTATCTGAATTAATGTAAATTATTAGTGTATTGTCTAAGATTCCTTGTCTTTCCAATTCATCTACTACTTTTCCGTATTGTACATCGGTATGTTCTAAAAAACCGGCATAAATTTCCATAAGTCGAATTTGAAATTCACGTTCCGATTGAGGTACATCGTCCCACTTTTGCATGGTTTCGGCCAATGGGTTCAACGCTGCATCTTCTGGTATCCAGCCTAACTCTTTTTGCTTTTCAAAAGTCATTTTGCGTAGTGCTTCCCAGCCCTCATCAAACTTACCTTTGTATTTATCGGCCCACTCTTTAAATATTTGATGTGGTCCGTGTACAGCACCTGGAGTAAAATACACCAAAAATGGTTTATCGGGTTCTAAGGCTCGGTTAGTACGAATCCAATCGATGGCATGCTCTGCTAAATCTTCGGTAAGGTGGTATTTAGGTTTATGAGGTGGATCAACCGGATTGGTATTCTCAAATAACGGGGGTTCGTATTGCGAGGCTTCTCCTGCCAAAAAACCGTAAAAATAATCGAAGCCAACTCCTGTAGGGTACCGATCGAAGG
>JALWRJ010000025.1 GCA_026994125.1 Cyclobacteriaceae bacterium
GCCACTACCTTAAGTAAATAATCTACCTGCCCGGCAATGTGGTAGCACTCCACCACCTCCTCAAATTGGGCAATTTTATTCTCAAACTTCTGTATGTTTTGTTGGTTATGCTTATCCAGTTGTATCGAACAAAAAGCCATTAGTTCGTACCCAAGCATACCACGTTCCACCTTTATAGTATATCCTTTTATTGCGCCTGCTTTTTCCAGCTTTTTTATCCGGTCAAACACCGGGGTGTTGGTCATGCCCAGGGCATGGGCAATTTCTTTAATTTTCATTTTAGCATCTTTCTGCAATAAATTTAGTATCTTGATATCAATAGCATCTAACGTGGTGGGCATAGCAGAAAATTTTTCGGATTGAGCTTCATTTAAAGCAACGATACAATTTTTATTTCTTAGTATCACTAATATAAAGATATTTTTTCTTCATTGATAAATATCATACATGCTTTTTTCTATTTTAAGTAATTTTACAGAAATTTTAGTTGCTATGAAAAAAGAAGATATGCACCCCGAAAGCGTTATGATGAGCTATGGATATAAACCAGAGCTATCCGAAGGAGCTGTAAAACCTCCTATTTTTAACACCTCAACGTTTGCTTTTAAAACAGCCGAAGAGGGCAAAGCTCAATTTGAGATTGCTTACGGACTGCGCGATAAAAACGACAACGAAGAACTTGGGCTTATTTACAGCCGAATTAATAACCCTAATTTAGAAATTTTAGAAAACAGATTAGCACTTTGGGACAAGGCCGATGACTGTGCCGTTTTTGAAAGTGGCATGTCGGCCATAAGTACCGTAATGTTAGAGTATTTAAAACCCGGAGATTTGCTGTTGTACAGTTCTCCTACGTATGGAGGCACCGATCACTTTATTCATCATTTTTTACCTACCATTGGGGTGCATTGCATCACTTTCGATCACCACCATACCCAACAAGAAATTATTGACAAAATTGAGGCAAGTGGGCACCAAAACCGCCTAAAATTAATATACCTGGAAACTCCGGCCAACCCTACCAACGATTTGGTGGACATTGAAATGTGCAGCAAAATCGCAAAACAGTTCAGCCATTCGGAACAAAAAGTGGTAGTAGCAGTAGATAATACCTATATGGGGCCGTTGTGGTCGCACCCGTTGCAAAATGGAGCAGACCTGGTACTATACTCTGCCACCAAATATATAGGTGGCCACAGCGATTTAATTGCCGGAGCGGTATCGGGTAAAGCGGAGGAAATGCAGCGCGTTAAGGTGCTTCGAACATTTTTAGGAAATATGGCCAGCCCCAATACCTGCTGGTTGATGCTCCGAAGCCTTGAAACACTTAAAATCAGGATGGATCAGCAAACCAAAAATGCCCAACAAGTAGCTGGCTATTTAAAGCAACACCCCAAGGTGGAAAATGTGTTTTATTTGGGCTTATTAACCGAAAATTCAGCAGCCTATCCGGTCTATAAAAAGCAGTATTCAGCTCCTGGAGCCATGATATCTTTTACCGTAAAAGGCGGTGAGCCTGAGGCATTTGCATTTTTAAATAAATTACGATTAATTAAACTTGCCGTTAGTTTAGGCAGCACCGAGAGCTTAGCACAACACCCGGCCAGCATGACTCATATTGGGGTGGATCCTATAGATAAAAAGCGCTACGGCATAACCGATAACTTAATACGTGTATCCATTGGGGTTGAAAATGCCGAAGATTTGATTTATGACATCCAACAAGCATTAAGCGAATAGCTCGGAATATAATTAGGACTTGCTAAAAGCACCAAACATAGCTACTCCAATTGCTATCCCATTGTTTAATAGATGTTAGGTAAGCTTGCTAAAAAAACGTCTTAGCTCTATATAATTCTATTGTATTTAAATTTAGAGATTAAAATACAAGCTTTTAAAACAACACTAAATACCCTGGCACATAAAGAACAGCGTACTAAAAAATAATAGATTATCTGCAAAACAGGAGGGTGTTTGAGACTTTTGTAGCAGCCACTAGGCAGTGTAGTTTGGAATTTTTTGAATATTTTCCAGCTCTTTTCTTTTTGACACTAGTCGTTCTTCAAGGTCATAATCGTCTTGTAACCCGAGCCAAAACTTTGCTGAATTCCCAAAGTATCTACTTAATCTCAGAGCGGTGTCGGCCGTTATTCTTCGCCTGCATTTCATAATCTCACTTATTCTGGTTTGTGGAATAAAGGTGTCTTTAGCCAGACGGTATGCAGAAATATTTAATGGAATAAGAAATTCTTCTTGTAATATTTCTCCTGGGTGTATGTTACTTAGATTTTCCATTGTTCTATTATTTATGATAGTCGATTATTTGCACTTCAAATGCATTACCACTTTCCCACCTAAACATTATTCTCCATTGGTCATTAATTCTAATACTGCTATAGTCTCGAAGCTTTCCATTTAATTTTTCGAATCTGTTTGATGGAGGTGTTCTTAGGTCAAGAATGTCTTGAGAGTTATTCAACATTCTCAACTTTCTCCTATCAGTTTGCTGGATTTCTTGAGGAAGTTTTTTTGACCTAATCCCATTCCATATTTTTTCTGTTTCCTTGTTTCCAAAACTTTTAATCATAGAGACGGCTTACATTACTAACGCCAAAAGTAATTATAAAGTTACAAAGGTCAAATTAAATGGAGCCTACTGCCTGCTAAAAAATGTACAAATGGCTTGTACTATGTAGGCAATTTGCGCATTGGTAAGCTCGGCATACATAGGCAACGAAAGCAGTTTAGGGGCCATGGCATCGGCCACAGGGTACTCAGAAACCTGCTTAAAAATCCCTAATGCATGTAACGGCTTGGGGTAATGAATTTGCGTTTGAACGCCTTGCTCCTTTAAAAAATCTTGAAGTGCATCGCGCTCGGGTGTTTGGATTACATATAAATGATATACATGCTCGAACCCGGTAGGCTTGCCCGGTAATTGAACAGGCAAGCTAACCAAGCCTTGCTCGTAGGCCTGTGCCACTTGCTGTCGTTGGGCTGTCCAAGTGGGCAAGTGCCTCAATTTTACATCCAAAATAGCAGCCTGCAGGGTGTCCAACCTGCTGTTTCGCCCAATGGCTACGTGGTTATGCTTACCTTGTTGTCCTAGTCGGGCAATGGTTCTTGCTTTTTCGGCATAGGTAGCATCCGAAGTGCAAACAGCTCCCCCATCGCCATAAGCGCCAAGGTTTTTACCCGGATAAAAGCTAAAGGTGGCCATATCGCCAAAGCTGCCCACCGGTTGGCCATTTATAGTGGCTCCATGGGCTTGGGCGCAGTCTTCAATAACCCGCAAATTATGTGCTTTGGCTATGGCCATAATAGCAGGCATATTGGCAGGTAACCCGTAAAAATGTACCGGAATAATTGCCTTAGTCTTGGCAGTTATTTTGCTTTCAATTTGCTGCTCGTCCAGGGTATAGTATTGCGGATGCACATCTACCAACACAGGCGTTGCTCCTACCCTGCTAACCGCACTGGCCGTAGATACCCACGTATAGGCAGGCACCAAAACTTCGTCATTGGCTCCAATTCCCAAAGCCTCCAGGGCAATTTCTATGGCATCGGTGCCGTTTGCACACGAAACACAAAAAGGCACTTGCACAAACGCTGCAAAATTTTTCTCAAACGCTGCTAGCCATTCCCCTCCTACAAAGGCGGTATGGTTTAGTACTTGCTGTATAGCATGGTCTATGTCTGGCTTAATAGATTGGTATTGTGCTTTAAGATCAACAAAGGGTATTTCCATGGCTAACGTATTTTTTTGGCCGGATTCCCCGCATACACCCCGGGTTGGTCAATATTTTTAGTTACCACAGCCCCTGCTCCAATTACCACATCATCGCAAATACGCACCGGCAATATAGTGGCATTTGAGCCAATGGAAACATGGTTACCTATATTGGTTGGTTTCCAAAGCGATGTATCGCCACCGGCAGGCCCTCCACCGGCAAAGGTGTCGTTTATAAACATAACCCCATGCCCAATAAAGCAGTTGGCTCCTATGCTTACCATTTCGCAAATAAAACTATGCGATTGTACTTTGGTGTTAGCTCCCAGGCTTACCCCTTTTTGTATCTCTACAAAAGGACCAATAAAGCACCCTTCGGCTATGGTGCATTCGTACAAATTCACCGGAGCTACCACGGTTACTTTTTTACCAAAAGTTACGTTACGAATAGTAGCTTGATGCAGAACATCCGGTTTATTGGTTGTATGCGCCATGGTAAATGGTTTCAATTGCTTCAATAGATAAGGCTCCTTCCGTCCCGGCTACAATATTCGATTTTTCACCATTCAAATCTTTTACCACCTCTTCAATTACCCGGTGGTGGTTGCTGCTTGAGCCTTGGTATTTACCATAATTATTGGGCAAATCTACAAACGAAATATTATCGGGCAACGGATGTGATTTCACATCCCAAAATTCTATCTTGTTTAAATATCCACCACCAATTTTAATGGTTCCGTATTCACCAATAATGGTTATACTCCCTTCAAAATTTTTATTATACACATTGGTAGTCCATGAAATGGAGCCTACCACCCCTGTGGCAAAGGTTACGGCCGATTGGCCACAATCTTCAATTTCAATGTTATGAGCTTGGGTGGCCAGTACTGTTTTGGCTTCGGTTATTTTACCAAACCACCACACCAATATATCAATAAAATGACTGGCTTGTGTAAACAGGGCACCTCGTTCGGTAGCTTTGCTACCCCGCCACTCCGATTGGTTGTAGTAGGCCTGGTGGCGGTTCCAAAGCACATTGCATTGCACCATGTAAATTTTACCTAGCCGGTTGTTCTTTATGGCTTCATCGGCTAGCCTAATGGGTACATTATAGCGGTTTTGCTTAACCACATACAGCTTTAATCCGGCTTGTTGGGCAGTTTCCGACATCTCACGGGCATCATTGGCCGATAAGGTCATGGGTTTTTCCACTATTACATGCTTACCGGCTTGTAATGCATCCAGGGCCATAGGTTTATGCAAATGGTGGGGCGTACAAATACTTACCACGTCCAAAGGCTCCTGTAATAATTGATGGTAATCATCATAAACCAAAAGCCCTCCGTACAGGTCTTGTTGTGCTTGAGCTAATTCTTTTTTTACATCGCAAACAGCAACCAGTTCTGCATTCACATCATTATCGAGTACAGCTGCATGCCGTTTACCTATATGGCCACAACCTATAATTCCAAAACGTTTTTTCTCCATAGGATTAAATTGGCCGTAAAGATAAATATTTGGTAAGGAATACGAAGCTAAAACCTTATGAACCCAACATATTATCTAAAAAATTGGCCAGTTGCCGTGTAAGTTCTTTGCGTTCGTAAGCATGGGTATTTTTAGAATCCATCGTAAAAGTTCCTCGCCTAAATGCGCTAAATAATTCTAACACTCTATCTTTTAACGTGTTAACATCATTGTAATCAACAAACCCGGGATATCCACAAGTAGCCAATACCTCATCAGCCTCAATACCAGGCTTACCAATAGGTAAAATTGGCTTTTGAGCCGAAAAATATTCAAATAATTTGCCGGGTAAAATCCAGGAAGCGTTGGAGGTATTGTTTACCAGTAGCAGTAATACAGCTGATGAATGATATAAATTTATGACTTCACTGTGAGGCAGATAATCTACAACAGTTACTTTTTTAGCAAGCCTTGGCCAACGGGCAATATCATCTCGCACGGCTTGGTCAATAGTACCTGCAAGAACTACCTCCAACTTTTGCTCAAACAATTCGTTGTCAATACATAACTCATGCAGCACTTGCCAAAGCGCAGCCGGGTTGCGCCCTTGATTTAATAATCCCACATGCGCAATGCTAAATTTTTTTAGCGTAGTATTAATTGCACTGGCCTTAAAATCAACAGCATCGTAGCCATTAGTAATTACCTTAACATGGGTAAGGTTGCCAATTGTTTTAAGTGATTGGGCTAAATTTTGAGTAACTGTAATTACCTTATCTGCGTTGGTAAGCACTTGCTTTTCTAATTTTTTATGCGTTTTCCAAGCTGCTTTCCCCAGGTTTAGCTGAGGCAGCACATCCCATTGGCTCCAGGGGTCTCGAAAATCGGCTATCCAGTTAATGCCTGTTCTTCGTTTTATTTCCAAACCTATCAGGTGCATACTATGTGGCGGGCCGGTGGTTATTATAGCCTCTACGGGGTGTTTTTTAAGGTACGAAGACAAGTACTTTACCGCAGGCCTAATCCAAAACAACCGGGCATCGGGCACAAACCAATTGCCACGCACCCAGCGCGACAACCTGCCCGCTAAGGAGCTATCTTGGGTATCAACCACGCCTTGTTTTTGCACCGCCTTTTTGCCACGCAACCTACGGTAAAGCCCAAAAGGCTCCCAAATGGGCACTTGCAACACTTCGGCCTCGGCAGGCACATCGGCCAGCAAACTTTCGTCCTTGAGTTCAAAATCGGGATTTAGAGGAGTTAAAACAACAGGTTGGTAACCAAACTCCGGTAAGTACTTGGCCATTTTTAGCCATCGTTGCACCCCTCCACCCCCACTGGGTGGCCAATAGTAGGTAATAATTAATACTCGCTTTAAGGACATCGCTTTGATTTATAGCCCTGCAAATATAGAACTTGTTCTTAAACCCATACCTGCCTGTATGATGGCGTGTAAAAAAATAAGTATAAAAAGCGGATTGTCGTTTTAAGTTTAAAAACTTATGATCAATTTTGGAGCTTAGTTAAAGGAGTATAGAATGAAAAAAATAGCTGTATTTACATCGGGAGGAGATGCACCGGGCATGAACGCCTGCATACGAGCAGTGGTACGGGGTGCCATTTACTACGAAACAGAAGTATATGGTATTTACCGTGGTTTTCAGGGTATGATTGAAGGCGATTTTGTAAAAATGGAATCGCACTCGGTAAGTAATATTTTACAGCATGGGGGTACCATCTTAAAATCGGCTCGTAGCATGGATTTTAAGACTAAAGCAGGTAGAAAACTTGCGTATAATAATTTAAAATCGAAAGGTATAGATGGTATTGTTGCCATAGGTGGAGATGGTACTTTTACCGGAGCTACCCTGTTTTTTAAGGAGTATGGTATTCCTGTAATAGGTGTGCCCGGCACCATTGATAACGATATTTTTGGTACTGATAAAACCATTGGTTTTGATACGGCTGTAAATACGACCTTAGACGCTATTGATAAAATCAGAGATACGGCCGATTCGCATGGCAGGATATTTTTTATTGAAGTAATGGGACGAGATTCGGGCTATATTGCCATCCAAAGTGCCATAGGTGGAGGTGCCGAAAGTGTTATTTTACCCGAAAAAGATGCAACTGCTCAAGATGTAGTACAGCACCTGAAAGACGGCATTCGTAGAGAAAAATCGTTTTCTATTGTAGTAGTAGCCGAAAAAGACGACCCCGGCTATGCGGTAGAACTAGCCAATGCTGTAAAAGAGAACATTGAAAGCAAGGATATCCGGGTGACTATTTTGGGGCATATTCAACGTGGTGGAACTCCAACCAGTACCGACCGCACTTTGGCCAGCCGTTTAGGATTGGGTGCCGTTGAAGGCCTGCTCGATGGTAAAAAAGACGTAATGGCCGGGGTAATTAATGATAAAATGGTGTACACCCCACTCAAGGATGCCATCTCCAAAACCAAACCCTTAAACCCCGACTTAATTAGGGCCATGAAAATACTAAGTATTTAAATTGTATCGATAGGTGGTTTGCAATTAGCTGCAAATTGGGACTACAACCTATTAACTCGTATAAGAAAATCATTCATTTTCAGGCACTTGCCTATCTTTTAAATAAGCCATAATAGCTTGAAGATGATTGGGTGAAAACCACTGGATTTCTTTGTTTTTCTTAAACCAGGTAAGCTGCCGTTTGGCATACCTTCTCGAGTTTCGTTTTAATAGCCTAATGGCCTCCTCCTTAGAATATTGGCCATCCAAATAGCCAAAAATTTCGGAGTAACCTACCGTTTGCAAGGCATTTAAGTGCTTGTATTTTTCATTCATCTTGGCTTCGTTAAATAAGCCTGCAGCAAGCATAGCATCCATGCGCTTATTAATACGCTGGTAGAGTTCCTCACGAGGCAGTTCCAAGCCAATAAAATGCAACTTAAAATTTCGTTGGCTTGCAGCTCCGGTTCTAAATGACGAAAATGGCCTGCCGGTGGCCAGGCATACCTCCAGGGCGCGTACAATACGCTGTTGGTTTTCAGGGTCTATTCTGGCCGCATAGTCAGGGTCAAGCTGCAGTAATTGACTATATAACGAGCCTAAACCCTCTGATTCCACGCGTAGCTTTAAAGTATTCCTGAGTTCTATATCTACCCGGGGCATTTCGCTAAACCCATAACAAAGCGCATCGATGTACAAGCCCGAACCGCCACTAACCAGCACCGTAGCATACGTTTTAAACAGCTCATTTAGGCGCAATAAGCCTTCTTGTTCAAAATGGCCGGCACTAAAAGGGCTTGTTATGCTACGGTCGTTCACAAAGTAATGAGGCACCCCTTCCATCTCGTCAGGAGTTGGCTTAGCCGTGCCAATGGCCAGTTCCTTAAACACCTGTCGCGAATCGGCATTTAATACAGGAGCACGCCACAATTTTGCTAATTGTACCGTAAGTGCCGTTTTTCCTACAGCTGTAGGACCCACAATCACAACCAAATGTTTTGCACGCATGTATATGGATTTCGCTCAAAATTATTACGATAAACTTCTAAATGGTTACTTTTATCCAATATTTACATACATACAAAATTAAAAATAGCTTAATGCACTGATTATGTGCATCTAACGCATTTTAAATAAGAGTTTAACCGCCATTAAAATTTAGATTTTGCTACAAGAAACACCCATACAAATAAGTTACACCAACTTACTAGCACTTATTATAAATGCCAAAGGCAATATAAGGTTTGTAACTAAACCCATGGCCACGCTTTTAGGCTACAGTATCGAAGAACTTATTGGAATTGATATAAACCAACTTTTTCACCAAAGGGAACTCCTACAGCTAAAAGAATTGATTACAGGTCTTAACAAAACGGCCACCCGAACCTTTCAGGATTTTCCTTCGAATATGAAAACAAAGCACGGGCAAATGCTCGACTTAAACTTAAAGATAATACAGCTAAACAACTCATTTTTAGAAGAATATAGCTATGTGGTTTTAAGCGACAATGTCATTTACCGAAATTTTGTTAAGCAAGTATTCGAAGCCTCCGACCATCAAATTAAAGAGCTTTACAACATAGCTAACGAAATGGTGATGATACTTAATAAGCACCAGCAGATTGTTTACCTTAACGAAAAATGGCAGCAAAAACTGGACATTAACATACTGCCTGACAACACCTATAAGCTTTCTGAAATTTTTGACAAAGAAACCTCGCACAGTTTGGAACAGGCCATCCAAAAAGCCG
>JALWRJ010000026.1 GCA_026994125.1 Cyclobacteriaceae bacterium
GTGCCGTACAGGCCTTTACCATTACGGTAAACTACATAAACGACCCTCCAAGTTTTACCAAAGGAGCAGATATTACCGTAGATGAAGGTGATGTGGTGTACACATTTGAGAATTGGGCTACCAATATTTCTAAAGGACCTTCGCCTAATGAGCAATCTCAACAATTGGTATTTACTACCAATTTTGTACAGGTAACAGGCACCTTGGCCTTTTTAGTAGCCCCACAAATAGACACCTTGGGTACACTTTCGTTTAGAACTACCGAACACACCCATGGCGAGGCCGTTTTTGAAGTGTTTTTATCAGATGACGGTGAAGTTACCCCTCCCCATAACAACACATCGGATCCGGTACAATTTAAAATCACGGTTAATCCGGTTAACTTTCCCCCAAACGATATTATTTTGAGCAATTCCGAAATACTCGAAAAGCAAAATGCAGGCATTGAAGTTGGCGAATTTACTACTTCGGATTTAGACCCTGAGGACACCCACAATTATTCGTTGGTAGCCGGTGATGGCAGCGATGGAAACGATTTTTTTACCATTGATGGCAATAAATTATTAACAGCTACCTCTTTTAATTGGCAGGAAGCCGATAGCTACAGCATAAGAGTAAAAACATCGGATGGAGAGTTTTCGCTGGAAAAAAACTTTGAAATTACCATTCTTAAACTAATCGAGGGCATTAAGTTTGCCAATGCCATTACTCCCAATGGCGATGGCCAAAACGACACGTGGGAAATTGAAGACATTGATGCTTTTCCGGATGCCTTAGTGCATGTATATGATAAAGCCGGATTGACGGTTTACCGTTCGAGTGGAGGCTATACGCCCTGGGACGGAACTGCCAATGGCAAGCCATTACCAATGGGAACTTATTATTATGTGATAGATTTGCGTGATGGATCGCCCATTTATCAAGGAACCATAACCATTATTTTATAAATATGTTGTTTCGCACACCCTTTCCCAAATCAGCCTGGCTTAGCCTGGTATTGCTTTTTGCGCTAACAACCTATGGATGGGCTCAACTCGACTACCGCTACACGCAGTTTTACCAAAACCCCTTGCCCGTAAACCCCGCTTTTTCGGGCATCGAAGATTTTGTTGATGTTAAAGTGGGGTATCGCACCCAATGGGCTGGGTTTGATAACAGCCCCACAGCCATGTTTGCTTCCGGTAACCTTGCCTTCAAAATTAGTGGTAATAATAAATATAAACATAGAGGCGTAAGGTTGTTTGAGGCCGAAGCCTATAATTCCATCGAAAATGACGATGATTTTGGCTATAGGAAATCGAAAAGGCACGGGCTGGGCGTGTACGTAATGCAAAACTCGGATGGTGGATTTGAAAACACAGGCGCTTTTATAAACTATGCCTACCATATAAACCTTACTAACCAATTGGTATGGTCGGTAGGGGCCGGTGTGGGCTACGAACTTAACCGGTTTAACTTAAACGGCATTTCGGTACTAAACCCCGATTTGGATGCTACCTATCAGGCTTACCTGCGAAACGACAGCCAAAAAAGCAGTGCCAATGTAAACCTGGGTACCGTTATTTACCACAAGCAATTTTACCTGGGCTATTCGGTACTCAATGCCACCAAAATTATTATTCCTGGCAATAACGATTCGTTTAACAACTTGGTAAACCCCCTCACTCATAACATTCAGTTTGGGTTTCATTACCGAAAATGGCGCTATGGCTATTTAGTCTCTCCTTATTTAATGATAAATATGCGTAAAAACCAACCTGTTGAGGTAATAGGAGCCTTACGAGTACGCTACCACGATAAAGTGTGGGGAGGCATACAGTACACGTTGCTTGGAGCGGTAGGGGTTTCGGCCGGTTTTTACCTAACGCCCAATATTGGACTTAACTACGGCTATGAATTTCCTACCTCAAAAATTAGCCGGGTAAGTACCGGCACCCACGAGCTTATATTATCGTTTAAGCTTAAAAACAGAAACTTTTCGCGTGCGTATTTATATTAAAGATTTTAGCTTTATTTCGGTATATTTTAATTTAGAACCACGCTTAATTACCAATTTTAGCCTGGCACCTTCGGCTCTAAAATAATCTCGAATGACCGCAGGGTCAAGTTTGTTAGCCACCACTCCATCAATACTTATAATTTCGTCACCATTCCGTAAGCCAGCACGGCTAGCCGGAGAGCGTTCAATTACATTTTTAATAAAAGGCCTTCCGGATTTAAAAAACAGACTAAAACCTGAAACATTAAGTTCGTATTTTTTAGCCATGTTTCCATTTGGCTCCAGGTAAATTAAACTTCGTTGATAATCGAATATCACATTAAAACGTTTTAAAATACGATTTCCAAC
>JALWRJ010000027.1 GCA_026994125.1 Cyclobacteriaceae bacterium
CCTTAAATTCGTTATCCTTAAAGGTAAATTTAAAAGCATCCATATCCATAGCCATAAGCATATCTGCCTTTATATGTTTGTTATGCATGTATTCTGCTCCATCATAACTTAGGGTAGCTAAGGTGGCCTCGGTGTTCATTTTCATATCAAAAAGCGATAACGAAAAATCTCCCGAACCTGTGTGGTTCAGGTCTTGGAGGGTCATTACAAAAGGGATGGTTGCATCATCGTACGTCAATTGGCCACTGGTTATTTGCCAGCGCTCAATCGACATGCTAAACGGGGTTGTTTCATCGGTTTCATCTCCCTTTGCTTCCTCCGTAGTTTCTTCTGTTTCGATGGCTATATCGTAATTGGCTCGGCCATCACCCAGCACTTTAACCCAAATTACGGGATGGTCTAACAAAATACCCTGAATACTCATTTGGTCATCAAAAAGTATTTTTTTGAGGTTAACCTCCACTTCCAGGTTTTGAGAGGCAAAAAGCACCTTACCGGCAAAAGGTTCACGGCCGGTTACACTCAGGTTTTTTATGCCTACGGTTAAGTTAGGAAAATTAGAGAATAATGAAACGCTGAAATCATCTATATCAAACTTAATATCTGCGTTTATCGAAGAGGCCAGTTCTTTATCTATGGCCGCCTTAATATCATCTTTAAAAAAATATGGTATGGTAAGCAAGGCACCAAATAATACTACAAGTAAGCCAACAATAATTAAAATAACTTTTTTCATGGTTTAGGGTGTTTTTTTAATCTTACAAGATGAAGATAAACTATAAAAATACGACTATAAAAAATAAATTACTAAATCAATGGTTTTCTTTTAATTATGATTTTAATGTGTAGCTTTAAACTTTACTAGTTGGAAAGAACTGGAATGGATAAGCACAAAATTTTAAACGTATGGACTATACTAATCTAGGAAAATCAGGGTTGCAAATCAGCCGATTATCGTTGGGTTCGTGGCTTACTTTTGGCTCGCAAATAACCGATGAGGTGGCCGAATCGTTAATGGTGTATGCCTACGATAAAGGGGTAAACTTTTTTGATAATGCCGAATTGTATGCCTATGGCCGCTCGGAAGAGGTAATGGGTAAAATTTTAAAAAAACAGGGTTGGAGTAGAGATACCTACCTGGTATCGAGCAAGGCCTTTTTTGGTGCTGTACACGAGCCAAAACCCAGCCAGCGTGGCCTTAGCCGCAAGCATTTAACCGAGGCATGTCACGATGCCCTAAAACGATTACAGGTAGAATACCTGGATTTGTACTATTGCCATCGTCCGGATAAGCGCGTACCCATGGAGGAAATTGTATGGACAATGCATAACCTGATAGTGCAGGGTAAAATACTGTATTGGGGTACCTCGGAGTGGAGCGCCCAGGAAGTAATGGAAGCCCACCTGGTAGCACGCCAAAACAGGTTAATTGGCCCTGTGGTAGAGCAACCCCAATACAATATGTTTGTACGTACCCTCATGGAGCGCGATTACCTGCAAATATTTGCTAATATAGGCATGGGCACCACTATTTGGTCGCCATTGGCATCGGGGGTGCTTACCGGCAAATACAATGGTAAGCTTACGCAGCAAACCCGGCTAACTCTCGAAAAAAACGAATGGTTAAAGGATGCCGTTTTAACGCAACAAAACATCGATAAAACAACCAAATTAATTGAATTGGCCGATGAACTTGGCCTGAAAGTAGCTCAACTGGCCGTGGCTTGGTGCCTTAAAAATCCTCACGTTTCTACGGTTATGCTGGGGGCTACCCAACTGTGGCAATTGCAGGAAACCCTGGAAGCCATACACCACCAGGCTTTACTAACCCCGGAGGTAATGGAAAGGATTGAAACTATTTTGGATAATAAACCTAAGCTCCCTATGTTTTAAGTTAGCTCCCTAATATAACGCCTGTGTGTGTAAGCAGTTTATAAAACTTTTCCTATTTTTATATAAGCGTAATGGCTAAGGTAATCATCCAAGCTAACCTTTTACCTTAAAAAAACATGATGCAGCACACCGAACGATTAGTATCGCTGGATGCCTTTAGAGGGCTTACTATTTTATTAATGATCATTGTAAATACACCCGGTAGCTGGTCGTATGTATATGCTCCTTTGCGGCATTCCGAATGGCACGGTGCTACCCCAACCGATTTGGTGTTTCCTTTCTTTTTATTCATCATGGGGGTAGCTATGTGGTTTTCGTTAAAAAAATACGATTACCGGCCAACGGCCAAGGCCCTCAAAAAAATAGCCAAACGTACGTTGTTAATTTTCTTAATTGGTTTACTGCTTAATGCCTTTCCTACATTTAATTGGTCGCATTTACGTATTATGGGTGTGTTGCAGCGTATTGCTTTAGCGTATGGGCTTGCTGCCTTGTGGGCACTGGTACTGCCCTCACGTACCCGCTGGCTCCTGGCAGTATTAGGTTTGTTGGGTTATTGGGCAGCCATGTATTATTGGGGTGGGCATTACCCTTACAGCCTTGAAGACAACGCAGCTACCCATTTAGATGTTTGGCTGTTTGGCAGCAACCATGTGTACCACGGCTTTGGCATTGCTTTCGACCCCGAAGGGCTACTAAGCACCTGGCCGGCAGCCATTAGTGTGATGCTTGGGTTTTTAACAGGGCAACTGATTACCAATACCCCGGAAAAACTCATGTTGCTGGGTAAGTTAGTGGGCTTAGGGGTGCTGGCTATTGTAGTAGGCTTGCTGTGGAACCCTGTTTTTCCGATTAATAAACCCATTTGGAGTAGCTCGTATGTGCTGTACACCTATGGGGTGGCCTTGCTGGTGCTTAGTGTATTTATTTGGGTGGTAGATGTAATGGGTGCTAAAAAATGGACTACCCCGCTGCTTATTTATGGCACCAACCCATTGCTTATTTTTGTGCTCTCCATTGTTTGGGTAAAGGTACTTATTTATTGGGTGCATGTTGGCAGTGGCAATGCCCGTGTAACGGGCTACGGATGGCTGTATAACCAGGTTTTTGTGCCTTTGGCGGGCAATATGGTGGGTTCCCTGCTATTTGCCTTGGCACATGGGTTGTTGTTTTGGGCAGTTGGCTTGGTGTTGTATAAAAAGAAAATCTTTCTTAAAATTTAGTGGCCGCAACTTTTTTTACAAAAAATTGCGTGCCATTCAACAGTTTTGTAACTTGGGTTTAAAAATAACCAAACCATGAAACCTGCACTTATTTTACTGGGGGCATTGCTGATTAGTGGTACAGTAAAAGCTCAAACCGAAGAAACAAATACCGAACTTGGCATAACCTACACCCTGCCCGAAGGGTGGACGGCCACCCAAAAAGATAAAGAAATTTTAATTGGATCAGAAAAAATAGATGGGTTCATTGTAATCCGTTCAGCAACCTATAAAACGCTAAAAAAAATGAAAGCCGCCATGGAGGCAGGTATTGCGCACTCCTCTGGAACATTGCTAACACCCACCACCGAACTGCAAAGTTATGGCCCCAACGGGTATGCCGGGCTTTACCGGGGCAGCATAGCTGAGGAGCCCATTTTAGGTTTTTTAGTGGGGCGTTTTAATACTAATGCAAAAAGGGGCATATTAATTATTGGGGCTGCACCGGATAAAAAGTTTAATCAATCGCATATGGATGCCGTTAAGCTGATTGGCCGCACCCTTACCTTTAAGTAATTTGTTTTTATGAAAACCCTAACATTGCATGTAATCTTTTTAGTTGGCGCTACACTAAGTTTACAAGCACAAGGTACCCTTGTGCGCGAGGCTCAATTGGGCATTGCTTTTACGGTGCCACAAGGGTGGCAGTATCAGCAAAACGAGGAGGCGTATTTGTTGGGCTCAACTACTTTACCCGGCCTGGTAATACTGGCTACCCACCAGGAGGCTAACCTGGAGGCTTTAAAACTAGTGGCCAGGCAAGGCATAAACGAAGAAGGCATGCAATTGCAATTGCAAGGCAATTTAGAGCAATTAACTTCCAAAAGTATAGGAGCAAAATATAGCGGCCAAATGGGGCAGGAAACGGTGGAGGCCTATATTATTGGCATACTAAACCCTACTGGCGGACTTGGAGTGTCGTGTATGATTGTAACCACGCCTCAACAATTTACAAACGAGCATATTAAGCAACTCAAGCAAATTGCCAGTACGGTTCAGTTTTTTAAGCCCGAAGCAAGCGAGGTTACCACCTATTGGAAAGGCCTGTTTACGGCCGATGGAGGATGCCGTTTAAAGTACCTCACAAGCTCGGGAGGCTCCGATTATATGGGCGGCTACAGCAGTTCCAGCAGCGAAGAAACCATTGACTTGTGCCCCAACGGGCAGTTTGGCTTTAGCAGTTCCAATAGCAGTACGTTTGATGTAACTTCAGGCTTTGGCAATGCCCGCAGCAGTGATGGAGGCATGGGCACCTGGAAAGTAGATTTTGATGGCGTAAATGCCTTACTCGTGTTAACTTTTAACGATGGACGTGAGTTTTCTTACGAGTTAAGCCGCCAGGAGAACAAAACCTTTTTAAATGGCACCCGGTATTTTGTATTGTATGGCGAAGATGGCCCGGGCTGCTATTAAAACTACTGTCTGTTCATAATGCTCCTGCCCAAGGTTATTTCATCGGTGTATTCTAACTCGCTACCTACCGGCACTCCCCGCGCAATAGAGGTAACCTTTAAGGGCAGGCCTTCCAGTTTTTTGGTAATGTAAAAGGCAGTAGTATCGCCCTCCATGGTGCCGGGCAACGCTAAAATTATTTCTTCTATGGCAGGTTTGGCGTGGTTAACTCTGGTTATTAGCGATTCAATGTTGAGCTGGCCGGGCCCTATGCCATGAATGGGCATAATTACCCCGCCCAACACATGGTAAAGCCCGGTGTATTGTCCGGTGTTTTCAATGGCCATTACATCCCGTGTATCTTCTACTACACAAACTACACTTGCATCGCGTTTTGGACTGGTGCAAATACCGCACGTATCGGCATCCGCAATAGTATGGCAATGCCTGCAATACTGCGTGTTTTCGCGTAGGTTTACCAACGATTGGCTAAGGTTTTTAACTTCATCACTTTCTTGTTTTAATACATGCAACGCCAACCGTAGGGCTGTTTTTTTGCCAATGCCGGGTAATTTGGCTATTTCTTCTACTGCCTGGGCTATAAGTTTAGAAGGGTACTCCATGTTATTGGATTCGGGCGTCTATACCGGCATCGCAAATAGCACGAGCCATAGGCTTAAGTTTTTCTCTTGAACCCTGTTTTACAGCACATTTGCCTTTGTAGTGGATAATATAGGTACATTGCTCGGCCTGCTCAGGAGTGTGTTTGCATACTTTAATTAATGTTCTAATAACATGGTCAAACGTATTAAAATCATCGTTAAAAACCACAAGAGCATTTTCTTCGCCCAGCAATTCGTCTAATTCAATATCGGGTAACTCGAGTTCTTGCATGTAGTTTTATTTAGTATTTAACAACAAAGATATTAATTATTGAATTATACTTGCCAAAAAAAGTTATGCATCCGGGATTAGTAATTGGTATTATTAGTGGGTATTTTTTGTTACTCATTCTAATTTCGTACCTTACTTCCCGCCATTCCGATGCGGGCGCTTTTTTTACCGGCAACCGGCAATCGCCCTGGTATGTGGTGGCTTTTGGTATGATTGGTGCCTCCTTGTCGGGCGTTACGTTTATTTCGGTACCGGGGTGGGTTGGAGCTACCGGGTTTGGTTATATGCAAATGGTGATGGGGTATTTACTCGGCTATTTTGTAATTGCTACGGTATTGCTGCCCCTGTATTATAAATTAAATTTAATTTCGATTTATCAGTACTTAGAGCAAAGGTTTGGTTTTTGGAGCTATAAAACAGGTGCCTTTTTCTTTCTCATTTCGCGTGTTATTGGGGCTGCCTTTAGGTTGTTTTTAGTGGCCGGAGTACTCCAAATAGCCCTGTTTAACAGCCTGCATATTCCTTTCTGGGTATCGGTGCTTACCACCATTGTGCTTATTTGGGTGTACACTTTTAAGGGGGGTATTAAAACTATTGTATGGACTGATACTCTGCAAACCCTGTTTATGCTTATTGCAGTTGCGGTTACCGTTGTGCTAATTATTCAGCAACTAGAGGTTGGGCCTAAAGGGGTGATTGCTACTGTTACCTCCAGTAAATATGCACATGTTTTTACCTGGAATTGGCACGAAAAATCGAATTTCTTTAAACAGTTTATGGCCGGGGCATTTATAGCTATTGTAATGACCGGCCTGGACCAGGACATGATGCAAAAAAACCTAACCGTTAAAACCCTGAAAGACTCGCAGAAGAACATGTTTTGGTTTAGCACAAGTTTGGTGTTTGTTAACCTGTTGTTTTTGTTTATGGGGGCTTTGCTTTTTATTTATGCCCAACAAAAAGGCATAGCGGTGCCTGCCCGTACCGATGACCTCTACCCCATGCTAGCCTTAAACCACCTGGGCACTTTTGCCGGAGTAACTTTTTTATTGGGCATTACAGCCGCTGCCTATTCCAGTGCCGATTCGGCCCTTACCGCACTTACTACTTCGTTTAGTGTCGATTTTTTAGGCATGAGTGCCGAAAAAGAAAATAAAAAACAACGAACCTTAACCCACCTGGCTTTTTCGGTATTGTTGTTTTTAGTAATTATTGTATTTAAAGCTATTAACGACCAAAGCGTTATTAGTGCTGTATTTACGGCTGCTGGCTATACCTACGGCCCTTTGCTCGGCATGTTTGCTTTTGGTTTGTTTACCAACTTAAAGGCGAACGATAAATATGTGCCTTTTATAGCTATAGCCTCTCCTGTGGTTTCGTTTTTGTTAAGCAGCTATTCCGAAGTACTCTTACATGGGTATAAATTTGGGTTCGAGCTACTTATTGTTAACGGTCTGCTAACGTTTATCGGGTTGCTGGTTAGTTCAGAAAAATGAGTGAGTTTATAACGCTAACTCCTTTGCTGGATCCCAAAATATAGTGTCGAAGGGTACTACCTGGTTGTCAATAACTTGTACACCCTCGGCTTCCAACCGTTCTTGCATGGGGTTTTGAACATCAAAATGATGTTTACCGGTAAGCAATCCTGCCCTGTTAACAACCCGGTGTGCAGGCACATCGCTTTTGCCATGGGCGGCATTCATAGCCCAGCCCACCATACGAGCACTGCCTTTGCTGCCCAAATACTGTGCAATGGCTCCATAGGTAGTAACCCGGCCTTTAGGCACCAGCCGCACTACCTGATATACCTGCTCAAAAAAACCAAGTTTAGCCATTTACCAAAAGTGCAAAAAATTTAGTTGTATTTCTCTATTAAGGGCTTGCTGAAAAAGCCGCAAGCTCTTCATCTCAGCTCACCAAATAGGAGGGTACTTGGAACTTTTTCAGCAAGCTCTTAATAACAATTCGGTAAAAATTGAGCTTTTCTGTATGTTTAAAGAGTTACTTTCCAATGTAATAAAACAATTATAAGCAACCGAAATGGATAATATCAGTCCCTAACTTTCAAGGTTAATAGTTTGTTAAAACAGTACAGTGGTTTTACAGGAAACCACCACGTACCCCGCCATTACTCATACCATTTACCGCTATCCTTCGTATTCCTCTACCGGCAAGCAACTGCACACTAAATTACGGTCGCCATAGGCATTATCTACCCGGGCAACTGCCGGCCAAAACTTATTGGCTGCTACATAAGGTAACGGGTAGGCGGCTTGCTGCCGGCTATATGCATGGTTCCAGGTATCGGCTGTAATTTCGTGTGCCGTATGGGGTGCATTTTTAAGCACATTATCTTCCGCATTCATCTCGCCTTTTGCTACGGCATCTATCTCTTTTTTAATGCTTAGCAGGGCATCGCAAAACCTATCCATTTCTTCTTTCGATTCGCTTTCGGTAGGCTCTATCATTAAGGTGCCCGGCACCGGAAATGATACTGTTGGTGCATGGAACCCGTAATCCATCAATCGTTTGGCTACGTCTTCTACCTCAATACCTGCTGCTTTAAATTCCCTAAAGTCCACAATCATTTCGTGTGCACAACGGCCGTTAGCTCCACTATATAAAATAGGATAGGCTGTGGCCAGTCTTTCTTTAATATAATTGGCATTTAAAATAGCATATTGCGTAGCTTCTTTTAAACCTTTGGCACCCATCATGGCAATGTAGGCATGGCTAATAATGGTAACGCTTGCACTACCCCACGGAGCAGACGAAACTGCCGAGATGGCTTTTTCGCCCCCGGTTTTCACTACCGGATTGCCAGGTAAAAACGGAGCCAACGCTTGGGTTACACAAATGGGCCCTACACCGGGTCCACCACCACCATGCGGAATGGCAAAGGTTTTGTGCAAATTAAGATGGCAAACATCGGCACCAATAGCTCCCGGGCTGGTTAAGCCCACCTGGGCATTCATATTAGCCCCATCCATATACACTAAACCGCCATTTTGGTGTATTATGTCGCAAATAGTGGTAATGCTTTCTTCAAACACCCCATGGGTAGATGGGTAAGTTACCATTAAAGCCATCAGGTTATCTTTGTGTTCTTCGGCCTTAGCTTTTAAATCGGCTACATCTATGTTGCCCTTTTCGTCCGAAGCCACAATAATTACGTTGGAACCGGCCATTACGGCACTGGCCGGGTTGGTGCCATGGGCCGAAGCAGGTATTAAGGTTACATTTCGGTGTGCTTCACCACAATCCTGGTGGTAGGCTTTTATAACCATCAGCCCAGTGTATTCGCCCTGTGCCCCACTGTTGGGTTGCAGCGAAGTAGCTGCAAATCCGGTAATTTCGGCTAGCCATGTTTCCAGCTCGTGCAGCATGTTGTGGTAGCCTTTGGCCTGGTTGGCCGGCACAAACGGGTGCAATTGCGATACTTTTGGCCAGGTAAGTGGCAACATCTCGCTAGTGGCATTTAGTTTCATGGTACACGAACCCAGCGAAATCATAGAATGCGTAAGCGATACATCCTTGTTTTCGAGCCTCTTAATATAGCGCAGCATTTCATGCTCAGCAAAATAACTGTTAAACACCGGGTGAGTCATAAAAGCTCGCTTACGAGCCAGCTCGTTAGTTATTTTTGGCACCGGAGTAAAATCGGGCTGGGGGCTTGCCTGCCGGTTGCTTACCGAGGCAAGTACATCAACAATCAAATCTACTGTTTCTACTCGGGTGGTTTCATCCAGCGAAATACCAATTTCGTTGCCTCCAAAATAACGGAAATTCATACCGGCCTCCTCGGCCTTGGTTTTTAGCTCTTCAGCCGAACCACCCTCGGGTAAACGTAATTTCAATGTATCAAAAAATACACTATTGGTTTGCGAATAACCTAAGCTTGTAGCCTGGTGTTCCAGGTA
>JALWRJ010000028.1 GCA_026994125.1 Cyclobacteriaceae bacterium
ATGCAGATGTATCGCCTACACGTGGGAGCCATGTGGATATGATAACCGCCCAACGAAGCCCGGGCAGTTTATTAAAACCGGTTTTATATGCCTGTGCCCTGGACGAAGGTTTGATTACTCCACAGCAATTGCTACCTGATATTCCCTTGTATTACCGGGGGTTTTCTCCGAAAAATTTCGATAAAAAATTTAGAGGAGCCGTACCGGCACATCAGGCCCTGGCCAGTAGCTTAAATGTGCCCTTTGTACACCTGCTTATTAAGTATGGGTACGAAAAATTTCATCAAAAATTAAAAAGTATGGGCTTGCATTCCATGGCGTATCCGGCATCGCATTACGGGCTTTCGCTTATATTAGGCGGAGCCGAAACTACGCTAGATGAACTAACCGCCTTGTATGCAGGTATGGCGCGTGCATTTCAAAATACGGTTTTTAGGCCGCATGACACCCCTTACTCCCCAAATGACTACCACCCTAACCGAACCAGTGCAGTAACTGAGGTTAATCAGCCCCAACTTACACAGCACGGACTGCTCGAGGCGGCTTCGATAGGGTTTGCTTTTAGGGCAATGCAACAACTTAACCGGCCCAACCAGGAAGCAGGGTGGCAACAATTTAGCAACCCCAAGCGCATTGCCTGGAAAACCGGCACCAGCTATGGGCTTAGAGATGCCTGGGCCATTGGGGTAACCAATACCTACGTAATAGGCGTTTGGGTGGGCAATGCCGATGGTGAAGGCCGCCCCGGACTTACGGGAGTACAAGCCGCTGCCCCACTGATGTTTAAAATACTTAACCTGCTGCCCGGCACTACCCAATTTAACCAACCTGTGGGCATGCCCTATAAGGTGTGCAGGCAAAGTGGCATGCTTGCCGGCCCCTATTGCACCCAAACTGTTACCCAATCCTTGCCTGTGTATTTGGCAAACACTCAAACCTGTACTTACCACCACTTACTCCACCTTAACAAAACCAAAACAGCACAAGTAAACAGCCGGTGTTACCCGGTGGCTCAACTACAACAAGAACCCTGGTTTATATTACCCCCGGTACAGGCCTGGTATTATAAAAAACACCACCCTGCCTACCAAAAACCGCCTCCGTTTGCTAAAGGCTGTGTACAAACTAAAACAACTACCAGTTTTGAACTGATCTACCCCACACAATTTGCCAAAATTTACATACCTAAAGAACAAGACGGCTCGCGTGGATATGCCATTTTTGAAGCCGCTCATCAGCAACCCACGGCCACCTTGTACTGGCATATAGATAACACCTATGTGGGGCTTACAAAAGGATACCACCAAATGAAAATTATTGCCGGCAAAGGAAAGCATTTACTTACCCTGATAGATTCAAACGGGAATGAGCTAAAACGTAGTTTTGAAATTATCAATTAGTGAACACTTGCTTATCATATATAGGTTTTTTATTTCATTCCCTTGTTGGTGTTTTCACCAACAAGAGGGTAGATACACACAGCCACAAAGACAGAAAGACCCAAAGCACCACAAAGTAGCAGCTTAAAGCCCCTAAATTTTTTGTGAAACTTGGAGTCTTTGTGCCTTAGTGCAAAAGAACACTTCTTCCCCTTAGTTGGGGTTTTCAACAACAAGTTTGATTCAAACGAAAACAAGCTGAAATGTAATTTTGAAATAACTAATTGAGCAGATATTTTACAAATTAACAATTATTCAACATCCTAAAAATTGTTAATTGATAATAGAAAAATGTAAATAGTAAACTTTATTTTTGCACCTTGATATAACAAAGCTATGAGAGAAATTCAATTTAGAGAAGCCTTGCGCGAGGCCATGCAGGAAGAAATGAGGCGCGATGAGTCCGTTTTTTTAATGGGTGAAGAAGTAGCAGAGTACAACGGAGCGTATAAGGTAAGCCAGGGCATGCTCGATGAGTTTGGGGCAAAAAGAGTAATTGACACCCCCATTACCGAGCTTGGGTTTGCCGGGTTGGGTGTGGGTGCTGCCATGAACGGCCTGCGCCCGATTATTGAATTTATGACCTTTAACTTTTCGCTGGTAGCTATTGACCAGGTAATCAATTCGGCCGCTAAAATGCTATACATGAGTGGGGGGCAGTTTCCTATACCCATGGTATTTAGAGGCCCCACCGGAAATGCCGGAATGCTATCGGCTCAACACTCGCAAAACTTTGAAAACTGGTACGCCAATACCCCCGGACTAAAAGTTGTTGTGCCTTCGAACCCTTACGATGCCAAAGGGCTGCTAAAATCATCGATTAGAGATAACGACCCTGTTATTTTTATGGAATCGGAGCTTATGTATGCCGATAAAGGCGAAGTACCCG
>JALWRJ010000029.1 GCA_026994125.1 Cyclobacteriaceae bacterium
GTAAAACAGTTGCCACCGGCTCTATTGTGCCTCGCAAGGAAATTGAAGTTAAATCGCAGGTTTCGGGAGTTATCGAAAAACTGTACCTGGAAGCAGGCAACTTAGTAAAGGAGGGCGATAAAATAGCCAAAGTAAAGATAATTCCTAATGTGGTAGCCCTTAATAATGCCGAGGTACGTATTAAAACAGCAAAAATTAATTTTCATAATGCCGAAAAAGAATTAAAACGCCAACGCCTACTATATGAGCAAAAGGTTATTTCAGAAGCCGATTACAATCAGTTTGTTTTACAATACGATTTGGCCGTTCAAGAGGTAGAGGCAGCTGAAAACAACATGCAACTAATTAAAGAGGGGGCTTCAAAAAAAGAGGGCATGGCTTCTAATATTGTGCGTGCTACCAGTGCAGGTATGCTATTAAATATTCCTGTTAAAGAGGGTGCTTTTGTTATCGAGTCTAACACGTTTAACGATGGCACTACCATTGCTTCTATTGCCAATATGAAGGATATGATTTTTGAAGGCAAAGTGGATGAGGCCGAAGTAGGCAAACTACAGGAAGGGATGAATCTTAATTTAACCGTAGGTGCACTAGATACCGTAGGTTTTAATGCTAAATTAGAGTATATCTCGCCCAAAGGAGTTGAAGACCAGGGAGCCATTCAGTTTGAAATAAAAGCAGCAGTAAACCTGCGAAGCGATAATTTTTTGCGTGCAGGTTATTCGGCCAATGCAGATATTGTGTTGGAAACCCGGCAAGGGGTACTGGCCGTTAAAGAAAGCGATTTACAGTTTGATAAAGACGAAAAGCCTTATGTGGAGCTTATGGTGGCAGATCAGCAGTTTGAACGCAGGTATGTAAAAACCGGGATTTCGGATGGAATTAACATTGAAATATTAGAGGGCCTTACACCAGATGATGCCTACAAAAGGTTAAGTGATTAAGGACATCCATGCCTTTCTTAGTTTTGGGCTTAAAATGAAAATGTTAAAAACAAATTGGCTGCCGGTACAGTAGTATTAAAGGTGCGGCCATAGCCTGGAATAGCATAGATGTCAAAATTTTCGGGTTGTGGCCGATTAATCATAAACCGTAACCTAAACTTAATGCCCCAATAAAAATGGCTAAGTATGCCGGCCTTATTTGGAAGTATGGGCGCTTGTGAGGTAACTACGGCTTCAACCCATTGAGCGGTTAAGTTAGTGCGTTCAAACTGTTGCGTAAACGATGGCCATACTTCGCTTTGTATTTCAACAGTGCCTTCGTCTTTAAATTGCGAGATGGCATACATGGCACCCAGGCTTAAAAATGTTTTCGGGAAAATCTCAAAACGGTAATCGGCACCTGCCCGGTAATACATGCCTTTTGCATTGTATTGCCCGTTTTTTATGGCATTTGGAGGAGCTAAATCAGCATATCCTACATCGGCTGTTAGCACAAAGTGTTGCGCAAACCGTAAGCCTGCGTTTAGTTCGTACTTGCGCTCCAACTGGAATGCCGAGGTAAGTAGTTTTCCATAATCAATGCCCAGGTAACCTCCTATTGCCTTGTTGTTAAGCGGGGGCTGGGTGCTGTTACTCCATACGGTTGTTGTATCAGCAGCTGTGGTTGGCAGGCTATCGGTGGGGGTACTAATTTGCTGCGTGCTGTCTTTGGCAGCTACTACAAGGCTATCTTGCCCATGGGTTGTGTAGGCGGTTAGCAGCACAAGCAACACCCCACTAACGATATACTTGAAACAGGGCTTCATTGCTACTGCAGTTTTCGGTGGATGATTTGGCACATTGCAAGCTAGATTGGGCGAAATCGCTTTTTGTATAAGTTATATTGCACTGCACCCTAATGTTGTTGTCGGTTTGTTTGGTAAAATTTCGGGTATAATTTACCTGCAAAAAGTTTTTTACCGGCAGAGCCGTCATAGCGGTATCGCGGAACCAAATTTCAAAGAACGAAGAATCAGTATTCATATTTAATGGCAGTTTGTAAGTGTTTACCGTGTCCTGGTAGTACGCATAGGTGCCTGCCCATACATGGTTAATAGAATCGATAATAACAATATTTACACTGCTGTCGGTGGCATTGTAAAACCTTAATTTTACAAAAGGCTCTTCGGCAAAAGGGGTGCAATTGGTACAGGTAGTACATCTTGCCAATAGTAAAGTAAGTACAAGTACAATGCTTAATTTTTGCATAGTTCAAAAGTGATATAAAAAAATGGAAGATTTGATATGAAGCAATAATTATTCCCTACATAGGATCTACATTAAACGCAATCCGTATGCCTTTGTATTGCCCCGAAATCAATACTTGTTGTACGGTTTTCCA
>JALWRJ010000030.1 GCA_026994125.1 Cyclobacteriaceae bacterium
TTTAAAAATTGATATTGTGCATATGCTTAATACGTTGGAGTGGAAAACCCTTTAATATGTAGTACCTTTATTCGGTAAATAAATATGCCGTACCACTGAAATTAAAAATAATTATTGGTATAACATTTCAATTCGGTTTTTTTGAGTAAAATTTTACATACATCTATCGAGTTTATTCCGGGGGTGGGGCCCACCAAAGGGCTGCTTTTGCAAAAAGAGCTCGGCTTATTTAATTACCAGGATGTACTGCACTATTACCCGTTTAGGCACGAAGACCGCACCCGGTTTTATACCATACAAGAGCTTACCCCTAACATGCCCGCTGTACAGTTTGTTGCCAAGCTGGTAAATATGCAAACTTTGGGCGGTGGCCGAAAAAAGAGGCTGGTTTGTATAGCTAAAGACCAAACAGGCAGCATAGAGCTGGTTTGGTTTAAAGGTATTAGTTGGGTGGCTCGTTATTTAAAACCCAATGTTGCTTACGTTTTTTTTGGAAAGCCCACCCGGTTTGGCAATAAGCTAAACATTGCCCATCCGGAATTAGAACCTGTAACCTCTACCAACACCCTAAGCGGCCAGTTAAAACCGGTGTACCCAACTACCGAAAAACTAAAAGCAAAGCACCTGGATAGTAAAGCTATTGGTAAAATGGTAGCCTTTGTACTTACCAAAGCGCTGCCCTATATAAACGAGCCTCTGCCTGCCTACCTTTGCCAACAACTAAAACTAATGCCTAAAGCCGAAGCGCTAAAGCATTTACATTTTCCACCCAATGCCGAACTGCTTCAAAAAGCGCGTTTTAGACTTAGCTTCGAAGAGTTGTTTTATGTACAACTACAACTGCTTTCGATTAAAAACGGAAGAGCGCAAAAATTTAAAGGCCGGGTGTTTAACAATACAGCTTTGCTTACTAAATTTTACCATAACCACCTTCCATTTGAGCTTACCAATGCGCAAAAGCGGGTAATTAAAGAAATTTACAAGGATATGAAATCGGGCACACAAATGAACCGCCTATTACAAGGCGATGTAGGCTCGGGCAAAACCATTGTGGCGTTTATTTGCATGCTAATGGTGCTGGGCAGTGGTGCGCAAGCCGCCCTGATGGCACCTACCGAAATTTTGTCGGAACAGCATTACCAAAGCCTAAAGCCCTATGCCCGTGCCATGGGTTTACAAATAGCTAAGCTTACCGGATCAACCAAAGCAAGCGAACGTAAAAAACTACACCTGGCGCTCGAAACCGGAGTGCTACATATTTTAGTAGGAACCCACGCCTTGCTCGAAGACAAAGTGCAATTTAAGGAATTGGGGCTAGCCATTGTAGATGAACAGCACCGGTTTGGGGTGGCACAGCGTTCAAAATTATGGAGTAAAAATAAGGACATGTTTCCGCACGTGCTGGTTATGACAGCCACCCCCATTCCTCGCACCCTGGCCATGACTCTCTATGGCGATTTGGATGTTTCGGTAATTGATGAATTACCTGCCGGCCGTAAACCCATTAAAACCCTGCACTACTACGAATCGAAGCGGCTCCGCTTGCAAGGGTTTATTAAACAACAGGTTACGCAAGGCCGGCAAGTGTATGTGGTGTACCCGCTGGTAGAGGAATCGGAGAAATTAGACCTAAAAGCCGTAACCGATGGCTACGAGCTTATAAAAAGAGCCTTTCCGCAGTTTCATGTAAGTATTGTACATGGCAAAGCCAAAGCGGCAGATAAAGCCTACGAAATGGAGCGGTTTGCCAAAGGCGAAACCCACATTATGGTAGCCACAACCGTAATTGAGGTAGGCGTAAACATACCCAATGCCACCGTAATGGTTATCGAAAATGCCGAACGTTTTGGCCTGGCTCAATTGCACCAACTGCGTGGCAGGGTAGGGCGAGGTGCCGAACAATCGTATTGCATACTTATGACCGATGTAAAACTATCGGCCGAAGCACGTACGCGGTTACAAACCATGGTACGCACCAACAATGGCTTCGAAATAGCCGAAACCGACCTTAGGCTACGAGGCCCGGGCGATTTAATGGGCACCCAACAAAGTGGCGTGTTGGATTTAAAAATAGCCGACCTGGCCAAAGACGGCCAAATATTGCAATTAGCTCGGCAAACCGCCCAACAGTTACTAGCGCGTGACGAACACCTGGAACTTCCCGAGCACCAAGCCTTAAAAAAAGAATTGAATAAACAGCAAAAAGCTCAGGCTAACTGGAGTATTATCAGTTAGGTCTGAGCTTTAGAAAAGTTTCGCTTAAAGCTGATAGCATTCTTTAAGTCGAATTCAGGTCTTAAAATTTAAAACCCACTCCGG
>JALWRJ010000031.1 GCA_026994125.1 Cyclobacteriaceae bacterium
AAATCATTAGAGCACGGCAATCGATTAATTGTTAAAGTTAGTATGACACAGTGCGAAAGTTGTACTTTTCCTCGAATGGTTGAGTTTGTGGTTACTAAAGAGGTACTGGGTGAATTTTTAAAAGGAAATTTAACCCTTAAACAGGCCAAGGCTAAAATTTTGGTAAAGTAGGTATAGCTTGGGGGAGCATCGGGCGGTTAAAAATAGATACTTGAAAAAAATTGAACCTTTAGGTACTGTCTAAAGGTTTTTTTTATACAAATTAGCACCTTAGTAGCGTTGAAAAACCAGCTAATGTTGTATTTTTCGAGAAACCAAAACGGTATATGTACAAACCTATTGTTGCAGTTATAGTTTTAGTAGTGCTTGCAAACCCGGTGTTGGGGCAGGAAACCATGCCAAAAACTAACTTGATAGACCCCAAAGCCAAGGTGGATAAGAAAAAAGAAAGACCCAAGAAAAAGCGGTATATGACAATTGTTAAAAATGGCACCAAAGGCATTTTATACGGCAATAAATGTTTTGAAGAGTTTACCCAAAGTTTGGGGTTTGTATATACCGTTCAAAACAAAAACAGCTCGGGCAGCTTAAACGGCCCTGCCCGTTTTTTTCATAATGCAGCCACCAAAACAGCCCTGGTGTTTACCGCTTGGCCCTGGTGGAAAATACGGGTAAATAAAAAGAAAAAAGATTGCCGTAAGCTAAGTGGCGATTTTACCGGATAAGCTATTCGCGCATTTTATCCAGCAATGCATCTAAGGTTTTCTTTTCCTGTACCGACAGGTTTTTAAAGGGCTTCATAATATGCGCATCAATGGTTTCATCGAGTCGTTCCAGCAGTTTTAAGCCCTTATCAGATATTTTAATGTCCACCAACCTGCGGTCGTTTTTGCTGGTTGTACGTTCCAGCAACCCTTTTTTTACTAACCTGTCCACAATACGCGAGGCGTCCGACATTTTATCCAGCATACGATCGCGGATATCCGAAGTAGAATAGCTGCCCGGGTAGCGACCCCTTAAAATTCGGAGTACATTAAACTGCTGCGATGTAATATCGTATTGCGAGAAATATTCTTTTTGCTGGCTTTTAACCCAGTTAAAGGTGTAAATTAAATTTAGTGCCAGCCGCTGACCCCGGCTAAATTCATCTTGTTTAATGGCCTGTTCTAGCTTCATAAAAATCAGGGATATGCATTTTAATAAAAAAACAAAGGTACAAAACTTCTGAAAAACAACCTATTGGCTAGCAGCTGGAAGAGGAGTTGGAAAAGGGTCATTTAACCTATCCCCCTTTCTTTTTTAGGTAAGCCCGGGCGGCTTTATGGGCAGGGTTTTTGCGTTTGGCATATTTTTTTATGCGTTTTAGGTAGGCTTTCGAAGCAGCTTTGTCGCCCTGTTCATCGGCTATGCGACCCAGCCCCAGTAGCGAGTATAAAAAATAACCGGTTTCATAGGCTTCGTTTTCTTCGCCAAAGGCAACAGCTCGCTGGTAGTAAAATTTGGCCGAGTCTAATTGCTTACGCCCCTCGTACATTTGGCCCAGAAAAAAGCCCGCATAGCGCCCAGAGGTAGCCTCATAGCCTAATTGTGCTGAATCGATACGTTGCAGCAACTCCTTGGCAGCAGGCTCCATGCGATTATATTGGTGGGTAGAGTATAAGTAGCGCACATAATACCTGTGAAATATAGGGTTGTTGGGGTAGGTGGCATGTAGGTATTCAGCAATTTGGAGCGCCTGCATATAATCGTTGTATTCGCTGGCCAATATGCGCATTAAAAACAACTGGCCCTCAATACGAGTGTAAAAGGCAAAACGCGAAACCTCTTTTAGCTGTTTTAATCCCAAATCTTTGTCTCCTTTAGGAAAAAACATCATAATGGGTCTCAAAAAACCATAATTCTCAGGTATCCATACCGAGTAAAAATTGTACAAAGCCTCACCAAAAAGTAATTCGGGGCTTAGATACGATTCCTTTTTACTTATTTCAATATTATCTAAAGCGTTTTTACCGGCCGATGCGGCCTTGCTCCACATGCTGCGGTCGCTGTACAGGCGGCCTTTAAACCCATAAGCAGCAGCCAGAAAAAAAGCTGCTTCGGTTCGGGTATCTTCGTTTTCGAGCATGGGCTCGGCAATGGCAATGGTTTTATCCATGTAAAACAAAAATTTTTCATCGTAGCGGGTGTCTTCTTCGTTAGGCATTATCATCCACCATACATTAAGTCCCGATAAAAAATACGAAAGCGGGTGGTTAGGAAACCTAAACCGGAGCTCACGGTAAAGGACTTCCGATTCCTCAAAATCGAAATTATACAT
>JALWRJ010000032.1 GCA_026994125.1 Cyclobacteriaceae bacterium
AAAACGAGCTGGCCTCGGTTAAGCTAGCCTATATTCAACTAATTAGCTTTGCCTTGGTGGGTGTAGCTGCCATTATTGGTTTTCATCTTAATTGGTGGGAGGGCCGTAAATTCCTCGAAATACCCCGGCCACTCGACTACCTGGTGGTAATTAATGTACTTACCTTTTTAGGAATTATTTTGGTTACCTTGTTTAAAGGTAAAAAGCAATCTACCACCGCTATGGTACTTACTATGGGGCTGGTGTTTGCTGCCTTGCTTTATTTGCCCGGTATGATTTGGTTCGATAGTCAGGCCATGGACTCCTTTTTCCGATGGTGGGTAGTGCACCTTTGGGTAGAAGGCGTTTGGGAACTTATCATGGGAGGCATCCTGGCCTTTTTACTTATTAAACTAACAGGGGTTGACAGGGAAGTTATTGAAAAATGGCTGTACGTAATTGTTGGCCTAACCTTTTTATCAGGAATTTTAGGAACAGGGCATCACTATTACTATATAGGAGCTCCATCGTACTGGCTAATTATTGGAGGCATCTTTTCGGCCTTGGAGCCCCTGGCCTTTTTGGGTATGGCACTTTTTGCCATACACATGTACCGTAAAGGAGGGCGCAACCACCCTAACAAGGTAGCATTGTATTGGACCCTCGGCTCTGCCATTGTCTCATTTGCCGGTGCCGGTTTGCTGGGGTTGGCGCATACCCTGCCTCAAGTAAACATGTACACACATGGCACCTTGGTTACTGCCATGCACGGCCACCTGGCTTTTTGGGGCGCTTATGGAATGATTGTCTTTGCCATGATAGCCTACTCGCTCCCTCAACTTACCGGACGTAAGCTTTTTAATTCGATTACCGGCCTCTATGGTTTTTGGCTCAGCCTTATTGGTATGTTGGGTATGACAACCGCTTTTGCGGCTGCCGGTGTAGCTCAGGTGTACCTCGAACGCAGGGTAGGCCTTGAGTTTATGGTGGCTCAAAAAGAAATAGAAGTACACTTTTTAGTACTCATTTTATGTGCTTCCATTTTTACAGTAGGCATTTTAATGTTTATTAGCAACTTTATTAAATACGGCCGTCCCAACGATGAAGCATTGGTGGCTGCCGATGAGTTTGAGTCGCTAGAAACCGCATCCTAATACATTACATCAAACTACTTTGTATGTTCTCCTTTGTTTAGCCTTCCGTATGCGAAGGTTAAGCAAAGGTTTTAGGAACCCATGTTCGCCTAAAAGGTTACAAAAACAATCGCTTATGAAAACCAGGGAAACCCCTTATTACCGCCCTATTGGCAAAGAAATAGAGGTGTTTGAACACGCCTACCGACAAAAATTGCCTCTGCTGCTCAAAGGCCCCACGGGTACCGGCAAGTCGCGTTTTGTAGAATACATGGCCCATGCATTGCAAAAAGAAATAATTACGGTGGCCTGCCACGAAGAAACCTCGGCCATTGATTTGGTAGGCAGGTATATAATTAAAGGAGCCGAAACCGTATGGCAGGATGGCCCCTTAACCAAAGCAGTAAAAAATGGAGCAATTATTTACCTTGACGAAATTGCCGAAGCCCGCCCCGATGTGATTGTGGCTATTCACTCCTTAACCGATTACAGGCGCATGCTGTATATTGATAAATTAGGGGTAGAAATTACAGCCCACGAATCGTTTATGTTGGTGGCTTCTTTTAACCCGGGCTACCAAAAAGGATTTAAGGAATTAAAGCCCTCTACACGGCAACGCTTTGTTTCACTGTCGTTTGGGTATCCTAAACCGCCTACCGAAAACGAGATACTGGTGGCCGAAACAGGAGTAGATACCCCAACCGCCAAAAAGCTCATAGCCCTGGGCAATAAAATAAGGCAGCTCACAGAATTAGGGTTAACCGAAACAGTTTCTACTCGTTTGTTGGTAGATGCTGCTATGCTAATCGCATCGGGCTTACCTAAGCGCCTGGCTGTGCATACTGCTGTGGTTGAGCCTCTTACCGATGACCCGGACACCCTGGAAGCCTTGTACGACCTTACCGACTTAATGATGTAAAACACCTGTTTATGGAACTCGACCAGCGTATTTTTCAAAAACTGTTTAGGTGGTATAGCAGCCGCCAAAAAACAGACCCGCAGGTGGAGGCACGTACCGTGCAATTGGCTACCCTAAAACCTAAACTAACCATATTGGCTCGAGCCTTAACTGGTAGGCCCATTGATATTTTACCGGCTAGCCGCGAAGGCGGGTGGCAAAACCATGTGTTTTACTTACCCGAATCTTTTGGCTTACTTAGTAGCACACAAAGTAACATTCAATTTTATGTGTTTAGGGTGTGC
>JALWRJ010000033.1 GCA_026994125.1 Cyclobacteriaceae bacterium
TTCTTCTAAAATTGAAGCTTTAAAAAGAGAAAAATATTTGAAATCTGGACAAGGTAGAGACTATATAAAACAAAAATTACTGGCCTCGTAGCATAACTGAATAGTGCACCTGATTACGGCTCAGGAGGTTGGAGGTTTGAATCCTCCCGAGGTCACAAAACAATTTTGAGTGTGAGTAGAGAGCAAAAGCAATCTACTCACACGAAAAATTGTTTCCCTCAAAACTCACACTCCAACTCTTGCTTTTCACTTTGATTTTACTCATCGTACAAATTCTTAATTCCCTTTAGTTTTCGGAGTAAAATGTTTGAACTTTGAATGTTCGGGGTCAAAATTACACAAGCCAACTAACTATGGTACAGCTAGTTGGCTTTTTTTATTACCAACAAATTTAACTGTTTGTTAAAAGTAGCCGCTATTCCAATTTTAGATACCATATTTGCAGCTTAAACACAACCGCATGATGAAATCCATAACAATAACCTTCTTCCTGGCATCAGTTATTTTTTCTCCAACATGGGCACAACAACAAGACTCTACCCTGCTAGACGAAATTGTAATAGCCGAAAACCGGATTCAGCTGCCTTATGCAGAGCAAACACGAAGCATTAGTTTGCTAACCAGGACACAACTTAAACAAACTCCAGCCCTAAGTGTAGCCGAGGCGCTGCACCAGGTAAGTGGAGTAGATGTGCGCACCCGTGGAGCCCATGGCATACAGGCCGATGTAGGCATACGCGGAGGCACTTTTGACCAAACACTCATTTTAGTAAATGGGATTAAAATATCTGACCCACAAACAGGACACCACTCGCTTAATTTGCCAGTAAACCTGGCACAGGTGGAGCGCATTGAAGTACTCAAAGGGCCGGGAGCACGTACCTTTGGGCAAAATGCTTTTGCCGGTGCTATTAATATAGTTACTGCGCAACCCGAAAAAACATACGCCCGGGTTGGGGTACAAGGAGGCGATTTTAAACTCTGGGGCCTAAAGGGCGAAATAGGACTGGTTAAGGAAAACCAATGGCACAACCTGGCCGTAAATTTTGACCAGTCGGCCGGCTATAAGTACAATACCGATTACAGCCTGTTTAATGCCTTTTATAATGGACAAGTACAACTGAAGAATGGCACTTTGGAATTGCTGGGAGGCTATACCGACCGTGCTTTTGGAGCTAATGGGTTTTATGCCAGCCCGGCCTATACCGAGCAATTTGAAACCATACAAACCGGACTAGCCACCATTAGCTACTCTCGGCAATTAAACACTGTTCAATTAACTGCCCGTGCCTACTATAGGCAAAACGATGACGAATATATTTTTATCAGAAACAACCCATCGGTGTATCAAAACAACCACACCAACAAAACGTTAGGGGTCGAGCTAAACACAGTTATTCCACATAGTAATGCTACTACCGGGCTGGGTGTCGATGTAAACAAAGTAACCCTTAGCAGCAATAATTTAGGAGAAAGGAGACGAACTGTTGCTACATTTTATGCCGAACATCGTATGGAATATTTTCAAAAAAAATTAGCTATTACCCCGGGTGTTCAGGTAAATTATTATTCCGACTTTGGCACTAATGTACTACCTGGTGTAGATGCCGGTTACCGCTTGGGTGCACACGCCACGCTATTTGGAAATATAGGTTACACCTACCGGGTACCCACTTTTACTGATTTGTACTATACCGACCCTGTTAACGCAGGAAACCCGAATTTACAACCCGAATATGCCTGGAACTATGAGCTGGGCATTAAAACCCACCGACTAAAAAACCTGCAAGCCGAAGCGGCCTTGTTTGTGCGCGATGGGCGCAATATGATTGACTGGGTACGTGCTACGGATTCCGATCCCTGGAAACCCATTAATGTATTAGCGTTAGTAATGAAAGGCATTGACAGCCAACTCACCTACCGTTTTAATTCTAACCGGAATAATCCCCTTCAATCGTTTCAATTAAATTATACGTATATCTTAGCCAATGCTCAAAGTCAGGAAAACATGCTTTCGAGGTATGCGCTTGAAAACCTAAAACACCAACTAAGAGCCAATGTAGTACTTACCTATACTAAACACTTGACCCATACCATTTCAGCGGCCTATTACAACCGTGTAAATTTGGATGACTACACCATAGTAGATACACGTTTGAGTTATAACGCTACTGCCTGGAGTATTTTTGCAGACGTAACCAATATTTTTGATGTTACTTACCAGGAAACTAACCTGGTAACCATGCCAGGCCGCTGGTTTAAGGCAGGAGTAACTATTAAATTATTTTAGCCGAATAATAGGGAATACAAG
>JALWRJ010000034.1 GCA_026994125.1 Cyclobacteriaceae bacterium
ACTAATATGGCTGGTGGCTCCACGCTTCCTGATGCCTGGAAAGATTATAAAACATGGACTAAGATAACCAAAGAGCCCAATACAGGCGATCCAACAGGCTTTTTGAGTAAAAAACATGGAGGCATTAAAGCCTATCGGGATATCTATGTAAATGCAATTGGCTCAGAAGCCTACCTAAACAAGCAATTTCCTTTACCCGAAGGAACCATAATTATAAAGGAAGCCTTTAAAAATAAGGCTGCCTGGGAAGCCCAAAGCAAGCCCGAGTTTACCGTAATGGAAAAACTGGCTACCGGCAGCAACCCCGATACCGGAGATTGGAAATGGTTTATGGGCTCCAGCGGATCGGATAAAATGAGTGGTACCGGAATGAGCACCAAATGGGGTAAATTTTGTGGCAGTTGCCATGCTTATGGCCAACAAGCCGATTTTACTTTTATGAGTACGTTTGGTAAATAATGTAACTGCAAAATGTTTATTTAGGCAAGCCTCTAAGCTACATAGTTTAGAGGCTTTTTTATGCCATAACCTAACAATAGCCAACAGGCCAATGCGTGATTTTATAAACCAAAACCAATCTATTGAATTGATTTTCAATAAGATGGAACTTTTAAACACCCTATTTGGTTTATTACATATATCACATTAAACCCCAAGTACTATGAAAAATCCTATATCAATAGAACGTGTGGCCATGCGGTTTGGCCTGTTTACATTTGCCGGTTTGGTTGGCTATTTTATGGCCATGAAATGGGTGGGCTTATTTGAAATTCACGAGTTACGTGCCCTAAACTTTTTTATTTTGTTAGCCGGTATTACCAAAGCGCTGCAATACTATAAAAAATACTGCAATATCGATTTTGCCTATTTTCAAGGTCTTTCGTTAGGCATTTTAACTACCCTGATTGCCGTAGTACCCTTTGCCATTTTTATTTTCTTTTACCTGGAAATGGATGCCGTTTTTATGCAACACCTCATAGCTAACGAGCCGTTTGGTCGTTTTTTTAACCCATTTATCCTTTCGTTTTTAGTTGCCTTCGAAGGCATATTTTCGGGTGGGCTTATGTCGTTTGGGCTTATGCAATACATGCGCAAAAGCCACATGGTAGCCGCCTGATAAAGATTACCAATCGCCCCGCTTGCGTTTCCATCGCTTATGCGACCATAACCAATAGCGGGGCTCTTCGTTTATTAATTGTTCCATAGCCCGCACATGCAACTCCGAAATTTCGCCTTCGGATGTTTGCAGGGGAGTATCTGTAAGTAAGTCCAGCTTTATGGAGTAATAACCTCGCTTTACTCGTTTTAGGCCACCAAAAAACACGGGTAAATCATACTTAATGGCATATTTTTCTACACCAATAGCCACAGCGGTATCTTGGTTTAAAAAGGTTGTCCAATAGGCTCGACTAGCTGAGGCAGGGGCCTGGTCAGAGCCAAATAAAATGGCCATAGGTTTATCTAATCCATTTTGAAAGGCATGTTTTACCTCTGTTTTGGCCAACAGTTTCATGCCAAACTTTTCTCGGAAAGTTTTAAAAACTTTATCTAAAAACTTATCGGTTAGCTTGGTATAAATTACTGCTCCACGGTGTGGCACCATTAAATTAAATGCTACCAGTAAAAACTCCCAACTATTATAATGACCCACCACAACAATTACATCTTTGCCGGCCTGGTAGTAAGGCATAAGCACTTCGGGGTTTTGAACTACCAGCCGCTTACGCGCTTCCTTTTCGGTTAAGCTAAAATTCCAAATGGTTTCTACCATTAAATCGGCCAGGTATCGATAGAAACCCCGGGCTATATATTTTAGTTCGGCCTTTGTTTTTTTAGGAAATGAATTTTTCAGGTTTGTATAAACCACTTCTTTGCGGTAGGGTACTACATACACCAGCAACAGGTAAATAACATCGGCCACAGGGTACAAAACCCACAAGGGTAAATACGAAATTGGCTTTAGAAACAGGTAATAAAACAGGCGCGACATACTTATACAATACTGCTAATCAAACAATTGAATGTATTCAAAAAGATTTGATTTGTATATTTTTTTAAATTCTTTTTGGGTGGGGTTTAGTTCAATATACTCAAGCTTTCCTGTTTCAGAATAATGCTCTTTCACATCGGTAATTTCTTTTAACATAGCTACCGTTTCCTTATTTTTTCCCATCAGTTGGTAGGTTAAAAAATCCTTCCCCTCTTTTTGCTGTTTTAAAAGCAAAATTACCCACAAGCTATCCACCTTATAATTTAAAAAATAAGCACCCTTCCATTTTTTTAATACCATCTC
>JALWRJ010000035.1 GCA_026994125.1 Cyclobacteriaceae bacterium
CCTTCAAACACCACATTCTTTTCAATAGCTAATTCTTGTACCAAAGATTTTAGCATGCCATCTTCACTACTCTTACCAACAAACACCAACAGGGCCTCAGGCATTGCCTTCAAAACTTTTGGCATTGCCTTAATGGCCACATCTGTACCTCTGCGCAAGCCTGTATCTCCCACATATAAAACTAGCTTCTTCCCTAAAAACTTGCTCAAAATTTGCTCATCATGTGGATATTGATAAAAAATATCTGCTACTATGGAGTTGGGCACTACCTTAATTTTTTCTTTAAGGCTTTTATCAATATTGCTATACTTGGTTTTTGCTTCATTTGTTACTAATATAATGTTATCGGCCTTTCGCATCAACTCCAATTGTTTTTGTTTCCATTGGTTAATTGATATTAGTATTTTACTTGATATTTTCTTCATATGAGGATAAAACCTCATAATTTCTGGTCGATCTTCATGTAAATCAAGGGTAACAGGCAACTTAAATATTTTATTAGCTTTATAAACAGCAGCTGCAATAGGCATATCATGAACATGCAAAGCATCAGGTTTTACTTCTGTTATAAACTTATTAACCTTAGTTGAAACAATATTTGTGTAAAAAGGCAGCGAATACACTAAGGCTGATAGCTTATACAGTAATTTGCTCCCTGGTGTTCTATATACTTTAATACCTCTAATATTTTCCGCAGCATGTACTACAGATTTGTAGCTCAATGAAAACAGTACAACTTCATGTCCTTCACCTATCAAACTTACGGCTTCATTTTCCACTCGTGAGTCAGGTGGAAAATCTGTATCTAAAAACATGGCAATTCGCATAAAGCGTAGGTTGAGTTTATGAAAAGTTTTATGTTTGAGTACTTAACGTATTTTTATGCATCAAGCACCAATTTTACAACAAGCCTCTAATATCTCACAATTTTTCTTTTTAATAAAGAATAATATTGTTGCACCCAAATCAAAATCCTATAAGTACTTAAAATACAGGCTTTTACGCCCTTTACTTAAAGGGTACTATAAATTGTTTAACGTATTTTATCCCGGCAGGCCCTGGACCACCCCTGCCTCCATCCTTTTTTTTGATAAGGTACTAACCAATGATATGGTAGGCTTGGAGTATGGCAGTGGGCGCAGCACGTTGTATTTTGCCAGTAAACTAAAAAAACTGGTAAGCATAGAGCACTACGAAGGCTGGTATAACAAAGTAAGCCGAATGATAGCCCAAAAACAGTTATCCAATGTGGAATACCATTTAATACCTAAGCAGGAAACAGCAGGTGCCCTGCCCGACACCGAGGAAGCGCTTAACACCCTGAAAGGAGGTGAAGAACGACCCGAATTTGCCCATTATTACAATAAAGTACTGGAATACCCCGATGCCTATTTTGATTTTGTACTTATTGATGGCCGCGTGCGCGAAAAGTGTGGGCTCAATGCCATCGCTAAGCTTAAGCCGGGGGGCATTTTTGTATTGGACAACTCCGAGCGCCCACGCTACCACTTGCTCCACGAAGCCTTACAACATTGGCCCAAGGTAGTTACCACCACCGGCCTAACCAATACCACCATTTGGATTAAACCGTAATTATGGGAATTATAGCCAAACAAAGTGTTGCTTCTACCCTGCTTACCTACCTGGGAGTGCTTATTGGATTTGCCAATTTTTTCTATTTTTTCCCTGCGTATATGTCGCCCGAGCAGGTAGGCCTGGTGCGTACCTTCCAGGATGGAGCCATGCTTATGGTGCCTTTTATTCAGTTGGGGGTTAGCCAACTTACCTTAAAGTATTACCCGGCCTACAAGGGCCAACAATATTACAGCGAGCTTATTTCGTTTATTTTTATCTATTTTGGTTTATCTACGGTGTTTTTTAGCCTGCTATTTTGGGTGTTTAACCAACAAGTGGCAGCCTATTTTACTCAAAATGCAGCTGCGGTTGTACCCTACTTAGCCTACATGCTAAGCCTGGGTATTTTGTTGGCCTTGTATCAATTGTTGGTTTCGCTGGCGCAATCGTTGCGCAACATTGTGCTGCCCAACTTTTTAAAAGAAGTATGGCTACGGTTTTCAACTCTGGCCGGTATTTTACTTTTTGCCATGCAGCTTATTAGTTTTCATCAGTTTATGATGTTTTTAATAGCTGCCTACTTTTTTAATTTAATTGTGTTGGCCGGCTACCTCCTTAAAAAACAGGTGTTTCAGTTTACCTTTCAGTTTACATTTATAACCAAAAACAGAGTAAAAACGATGCTTTCTTATGCCTTATTTACTTTTTTAAGCGCCAGTGGTATTTTAATAATAGGTAAAGTAGATAGTTTAATGGTTAGTGGTATGCTCAACTTAAAATCAAACGCTATTTATACCACAGCTTTCTACATTGCCGTGCTTATTGAACTGCCCAAAAGAGCCGTAGCCCAAATTAGTTTACCTGTCATTGCGTCTGCCTTTGAACGCAACGATATGGCCGAAATAAGGAGAGTGTACCAAAAAAGCTCACTCAATAATTTATTAATTGGGCTGCTTATTTTTATGGGCATTTGGTGCAACCTGGATGCCATGTACAGCTTAATTCCTAATACACAGGTATATAGTATGGGCAAATGGGTGGTGCTTATTATTGGGTTGGGCAAACTGCTGGATATGGCGGCCGGTACCAATGGCGAAATTATTGTGATGTCGAAATATTACCGGGTAAACGTTTATTTGGTGGTGTTACTCACCCTTTTTACGGTGGTTGCCAACTACCTGCTTATACCATGGTATGGGCTCGAAGGGGCAGCCCTGGGCTCCAGTTTGGCGTTGCTCTTATTTAATTTAAGCAAGTATATATTTTTAGTTGCTAAACTAAATATGCAACCTTTTACCCGAAACACGCTAAAAGTACTTTTTATCGGAATAATTGCTTTTTTTACAGGCAGTTGGTTACCTGATTTACCATCGGCACTTCTTGATATTGCCTTCCGTTCTATGGCTATTATAATCGTATTTGGAGGTTTAGTATGGTGGCTAAAACCCAGTGAGGATGTGGAAGCGCTAGTTCAAAAAATCTTAACCTTTTTGCGCAAAGGCCCCTAGTTAATTTGCTCGGTTAAGAATTGAAAAAATGCCTTATTAAATCCCCGGCTGTTTTCTAAATGAGGCAAATGCCCCGCCTCAACTACCTTAACTACTTCAATTTGAGGAATTAACCTTTGCGCTTCAGGTATGGTTTTTTCCGGATAAATAACGGTATCGTGTTTACCCATAAGTAATAACACCGGAATACCTGAATTACCTATTTGACCCATTTCGGGGTGTAAATCACGCATGTTGGCCTTGGTGGATAATAAAGCATGCACAAAACCTTTATATTCCATTTGCGGGCGGTATAAATCCGGCCAGTAGGCAAATCGTTCTGGTTTATAAAAATCCTCTAGTTGGGAGTCGGCCATGTGGGGCGCCTTTTCCCGTAACGCTTTGGCTACTTCCCTATCACATAATTTTACGGGTTTGTTATCTTTTTTATCTACCGTTTCAAACCCGCTGGGGTCAACCAGTACAAGTTTTTTAACCCGGGCAGGATGTGTTGCTGTGTAGTACGACACCACTCGCCCACCGCAGGATAGCCCTACCAAATTAACCGCAGTTTCCGGAGCCAGTTTATCGAGGAGTTCTTCCAACTGTGTACTTAAAAATTCGACCGAATACACGGTTTCGGGCCTATCGGAATACCCACGGCCAAACATGTCGTATCGAATTACGCCAAACCCCTTCTTTTTTGCTGCCAAATAGGTTGAATCCCAAATATAAGAAGGCACCGAGTACCCATGCACCAACACAATAATTTCCTTATCTGTTGTTAAGGTAGTGTCTATAAAAGTGTAACCTGCTGATAATTTTATAAAATGATTCTTGCCAATACTGTCACGCAAGTGCTGGTCTATTACCTTACTTTCAAAATAATGCGTAGAGCTACCTGTTGAGGTGGCACTTGGGTTGTTGGGTATAGCTCCATTTCGGTTATTTGCAGTGTTGGCACACCCGCTTAGGGTTATATAAAAAAAAGCATAAACGGCTAGTTGTTGTAGGGTTGGCATGCGTAAAAAATCAGTACACTTAAAAATACATAATTTTGCTCCATATAACCCGATTTATTTACAAAAGATTGCTAAAAACAGGGCACATCGTGCACTTAGTAATTACTATAGCCATTGGTTGTCCGGTATCCAACATGCAGGCAATAGGTTTAGTATTAAGCAATAATGTATTAATAAGCAATATTTTTAAATAGAACAATTAAAAGTAAAACAACAAATCCAAAAAACTAAAAACTTAATTTGCTTAAAAATTAATACATTTGAAGCATAAGCATTTTAATGTGAGGAAAACTACTCTATATATACTTTACCTTTTTACTTTTCTGATGTTGGTTATGCACCAAGCCACCTCACAAGATGCCTTAAAAAAGCCCCCAATCATCCGTAACTACGGGGCCTCGGTATTGGGTTCGCCCATTAATTATAGTGGTATTGTTTTACCTGATAAGCAATTGCTATTTGCCAACGGAAAGGGTGCTTTGCTATACAATGGCACCCATTGGAACCTCTTAAAATTAGCCGGCCAAAGCGAGGCTGTATCACTCTTGTACCAGGATAGCGTTATCTATGTAGGTGGCAACGATGAGTTTGGGTATTTTAAAAAGGGTGACTCCGATAAGTATGTTTATACTTCCTTTAAAAATTATTACAGCCGCATGCTCCCTTTGGGTAAAATATTTCAGGTTATAGCCTATAAGGGCAATATATACTTCCAAACCTATGGTGCCATTTACCAATGGGATGGCGCCAAACTACACGAAATTCCCTTACACGATGCCTATATTTTTAATACCGGACCTGCATTGGTAGCTTCTATTTTTAATACCGGACTGGCAGTACTTGAGCAAGACACCTTTAAGCTGGTAAATACCCGCTTTAAATTTGCCGAAGATGCTGCTTTTGACATTTTTCCTACCAGCCAACCAGGGCATTACCAGCTTATTACTGGCGAAAATGGCATTTTCGATTTTAATTTGTATACATATAGTGTAAAGCCAATACATAGCGAAGTAAGCAAGCTGTTTAAAAATGACGGCTTTTACCACGGTGTTCCTTACCTAGATAGCCTATGGGTAGCTACTACCTGGGATGGTGGTGTGGTTATTTACAATAGCCAGGGTAAAATAAAGAGGTTTATTAATAACGAAGTAGGTATTACCGGTAAATTTTTGCGTGAGCTATTTGTAGATTACCGCAATAAAATTTGGGTTACATCCGATGTAGGAATATCAGAAATTTACTGGCCTGCCTTCGATACCTTAACCCAGGCCAACTTAACCGTTAGCAGTATTAAAATAAACGACCAGGAGGCCAATATAGCGCTACTTAAAGATAGCTTGCTTAAGGAAGGCACCAACCTGACCTTTGAACTGGCCACACCAGGCTTTAATTGGGATGAGGTAGCCTACTCGTATAAACTCGAAGGCATATCAGCTAAATGGTCTGATTGGGTGCAGTACAACCATAAAGACTTAACCGATTTAAAAGGAGGTAGCTATACCCTGTTTATAAAAGCGAAAACGGTTACAGGTATTGAAACCACGCCCCTGAAATTAAGCTTTACCATTCAAACACCATGGTATAAATCGGTTGTAGGAATTATTGTTTTAGTGGCGGGTTTGGTAGTAATAACCTTATTGCTTATTTGGGCTCGCACCCTTCGATTAAATATTATTAACAAACGATTAGAATACACCGTAAACAAGCGTACCCGCGAACTTATCGAAAAAAGCGAAGCCCTTGCCCGTGCCAATAAAGAGTTGCAAACCAAAAACAAAGAACTCGACCAGTTTGTGTATCGCTCGTCACACGATTTAATTGCCCCCTTAAAATCGTTAAAAGGCCTTATTTACATTGCCAAAAACGACCGTCCAACTAAAAATCAGGAAGAGTACCTTAACCACATGGAAAAAAGTGTACTCAGGCTCGAAGATTTCATTAATTCCATCATCGATTTTACCACCAATGTAAATACACCTCCGGTGCGTAAAGAAGTAGCGGTTGATGAAATTATTAACGATTTAGTGCTAGAGCTTAAATACTTTGCCCAGGCCGAAAATGTAAAGCTAATCAGAAACCTGAATTTACCCGTTATAAAATGCGACCCAAAGCGGCTTAAAATAATTTTGAGTAACCTGATTACCAACTGTGTAAAATATCACAACTACAACCAACCTAATCCATACATTGAAATACGCACATTTGAAAAAAACAACCAAGCTATTATTGAAGTAGAAGACAACGGGCAAGGAATTAAACCAGAATTACTTACCCATATTTTTGATATGTTTTTTAGAGCCAGCGATACTTCGGAAGGCTCCGGTTTAGGACTGTACATTGTAAAGGATACAGTAGCCAAAATTGGGGGAATCATTAATGTAAATTCGGTATTTGGCCGGGGTACCACTTTTACTATTATATTGCAACATGAAAAAAATTAGCAAAGGGCAACCCCTGCCCTCCTTTACCTTACCCAACCAGGATGGTACGCCCGTTGAAATTCATAGCCTTCGGAATAATAGATACATGGTACTATACTTTTACCCAAAGGATGAAACCCCGATTTGTACTAAAGAGGCCTGTACCTTTAGAAATGAATTCGATACCTTTAAGCAGTTTAACTGTACTGTGGTAGGCATTAGTGCCGATAGCCCGCAATCACACAAAGCTTTTATCAAAAACCATCAACTACCTTTTATATTATTAAGCGACAAGGACAACAAAGTTCGTAAAAAACTAGGCGTTCCACGCGATTTTCTTGGTTTGCTCACCGGCCGGTACACTTATGTTATCAACCGTGAAGGCCTGGTGGTAGAAGTTATTAGCGGTGCGTTAATAGCCGATGTGCATATTCAAAAATCTCTTAAAAAACTAGCCCATGAACAACGAACTCATCCATAAATTTTATTCTGCCTTTGCTCAATTAGATAGCGAGGGTATGCTGGCCTGTTACCACAACGATGTAACATTTAGCGATCCGGCCTTTGGCACATTGCATGGCACACGGGCAAAGGCAATGTGGCAAATGCTTTGCCAAAATGCCATAGATTTACGCATTGAGTTTAGCAATATTATTTCCAACGAAACTACCGGAACGGCCTCCTGGCAAGCCTGGTACGTTTTTAGGACTAGCGGGCGTAAAGTGCATAATAAAATACAAGCCGGCTTCGAATTTAAAGAAGGCAAAATTGTTCGGCATACCGACCACTTTAACTTGCATGCATGGGCCGGCCAGGCTATGGGGGTTAAAGGATGGCTGCTTGGAGGCACTTCTTTTTTTAAGCGACAATTGCAATCGCAAACCAACCGAATGCTCGATAAATTTATTGAATCTAAGAAATAGGAAACTATACTTCGTTATTCCCTGTTAGGGCTTTAACCTAACTTAAATGGATAGTATAACACATTTTGCCATTGGGCTGACAGCTTGTTTTTTAGGTGCTATACCCTTGGGCACTATAAACTTGGGCGTAATAGCCACTACGGTTAAAAAAGGCTATATGCAAGGGCTTATGTTTAGCCTGGGCGCCTCTTTCATCGAAATTTTTCAAGCCGGCATAGCCTTGCTGTTTGGGCATTTAATCCAACAGTTTTTACATAGGCACCCTATAGTACCTGTGCTTATTGCAAGTTTGTTTTTAGGCCTTGGCTTCTATTTTATGCTTCGTAAAACCAACCCAACCTTAACCACTAACACCGCTACCGGTGGCGTATTGAGCAACTTTCTAAAGGGTATGGGTGTGGCTGTAGTAAACCCGCAAGCCATTCCGTTTTGGTTGTTTGTGCTGGCTTTTTTGGCTCCCTACCAGGTGTTGCAGCTCACCTCTGCGATGGCTTTTTATTTTTTAACGGGTGTTTTTACAGGTAAAATGTTGGCTTTATATGGCTTTACCAAATTAAGTAACTATCTTCAATACCATTTAACTAAAAGTTGTGCCACTATCGACAAAATTGCCGGTACGGTTTTTATAACCTTGGGCGTAATACAACTTTTTAAAGCTTTTTAATGTAGCAACCATGAGTAAAGACAACGAAATTATATGGGTTAAAGTGCTGGACGACACCCGTGATTTTCATGAAGGAAGGGTGAAATCGGTAACCGCTAACCATACCAATATCTGCTTAACGCATTATAATGGAAGGTATTCGGCTTTAAGCAATAAATGCCCGCACCAGGGAGGCCCTTTGGGCGAGGGTTCTATCGAAAACGGTTTGTTACGTTGCCCCTGGCATGGTTGGGACTACCACCCTTGCACCGGCAAAGCGCCTGGTTTTGACGATGGGGTGGAAACCTTTCCTACCAAACTTAGAAGTGGAGCATTGTACGTGGGAATTCCGAAAGAAGAACCTCATCAGGAAACCATTTCGGATATCATGGTTAAAACCATGGTAAACTGGGGCGTTGATAAAGTATTTGGTATGGTAGGGCATTCTAACCTGGGATTTGCCGATGCCATGCACCGTGCCGAAGAACGCGATGAACTTACCTATTTTGGAGTACGGCACGAAGGAGCTGCTGCTTTTGCGGCTTCGGCCTATGGCAAGCTAACCGGTAAGCCGGCTGCCTGTTTTAGTATTGCCGGCCCGGGGGGCACCAACCTTACCACCGGTATGTGGGATGCAAAAGTAGATAGAGCTCCCCTGCTGGCGCTTACCGGCCAGGTAGCTACCCAGGTAGTAGGTACAGGAAATTTCCAGGAAGTGGATTTAGTGCAGGCTTTTAATAGCGTGGCAGCTTTTAACCACAGTGTGCAACAAAACAGCCGGCATAGCGAACTTATGTCGTTGGCCATAAAACATGCCATATTAAACCGGGAGGTATCGCACCTTACCTTTCCTGACGAAGTGCAAGAGCTACCCGCCCTGGAGCAGACTCCTCAGGAGCCCGATGGACGAATGGCCGCAATGCAAATTACCCCCCCGCAGGAAGCTCTTGAAAAAGCGATCGTACTGCTGGCACAAGCTGAGCGCCCCGTAATTATTATGGGGCATGGGTGCCGCTTTCATAAAGAACAGGTAATTGCCTTTGCCGAGCAACTTAATGCACCGGTGCTTACCACGTTTAAAGCCAAGGGGTTAATTTCGGACGATCACCCCCTGGGATGTGGCGTGCTCGGCCGTAGCGGAACTCCGGTAGCCAGCTGGTTTATG
>JALWRJ010000036.1 GCA_026994125.1 Cyclobacteriaceae bacterium
AACTGCCATCGAACTAACATTGGAATTGTTTGGTTATTAAAAATAGTATGAAACCCATTATAACTATATATTCCGATAATGTATGCCCTTTTTGCTGCATAGCCAGTAGAAGATTAGAGAAACTGCGCAACGAAATCGAATTTGAGATACGCTGGGAACCGTTTGAGCTACATCCCGAAGTACCTCCACAAGGCATTGCGATGGATGCCTATTTTAAAGGTAAAGCTGAAGAAATGCTACCCGGCATACTCGATTATAGCAAAGATGTAAACCTTCGTATTAATACCAAATACCTTTATAATTCGCGAAATAGTCTAAAGTTAGGAGAATACGCAAAAACACAACACTTGCATAAGGCCTGGCATAAGGCCATACATAAAGCCTATTTAGAAGATGCCCTTAACATAGCGGAGCAAGAGGTGTTGTTACATATAGCCGAAGCTGTGGGGCTTGACCGGCAAGAAGCCCTGCGCTATATGCACAGCCGGGAAGCTGAAGAAAAAGTGGCTGCTTCCAAAAACCGAGCCTTGCAATTAGGAATTACTTCGGTGCCTTCTATTATTATAAATAACAACCTTATACGTGGCGCCTATCCTTACGATACCCTAAAGCAAATGTTTAAGCAAGCATTGCAAGGGTAATGTGGTAGGTACTTATTAGCACACTTTACGGCATAGGCGTGTTTTGCTTACCAAATTGTTTGTACATATAGATAAATCCGGCAAATGAAATCAGCAGCAATACAGCAAAGCCCAATTGCATCATACTGCTTTGACCGGGGTTTTGTACCAGGGTAACTACATCTTTAGCTAACTTTCCGGCAGCTATGGCCACTAAAGTACGTGGCAACATGCCTACCATACCGCCCCAAAAAAAAGGCCTGAATTTAACACCCGCCAAGGGCAGTACCAAGTTCATTACTGCAAAGGGTAACACCGGAGAAATCCGGCTAAATACAACAAACTGGTATGGGCTTTTAGATGTAAGCTGGTTTAAAAAATTGTTTAATCTAGGGTAGGAAACAGCAATAACTTTCTGGAAATTTTTGCCTGCCAACCGGGCTAATCCATAACCAATAATAGAAGCCAAACTATACGAAATTATTACCGGAACAATACTATAAAGTCCTATAAAATAGCCACTTAGCAATGCAATAATAGTGGTGGGTGTTAAAGCAAACCCCATGGTAACCACGGCTATGGCATACACCAACACCCAGTTATAGGGCGTAAAATAAGTTATTCGGTCAAGTTGAGTGCTTATAAAATACCCGGCACCTGCCGAAAAACTAAGCGGCATAAATGTCATCCAGGCAAGGAGTAACCAACTTAGCCAGTTGGTAGGTAGGGTATGGGGTTTACAAGGCATACTATATTGAGAGGGCAAAGGTAGTTGTAATTGCCACGGCAGCCACCAACCGCTGGTGTAAATTTGCCCTAAAATTTTGCACACCAGTTATAATCATCCTAATATGCGGTTTCATTCAAAATAAATTAATCTTATGAAACTTAAAATTGCAACTTTAGTTACTTTGTTAGCTTTGGGAGGTATTTCTCAAGCACAATCAGTCGATGAAATAATTAACAATTATTTCGAAAATATTGGTGGAGCCGATAATTTTAGAGCCTTAAAAGGAGTTAAAATGACAGCCAGCGTAAATGCGCAAGGAATGGAAATTCCGGTAACCATGATTCAGTTAAAAGGGGGTGCCCAATTAATGAAGTTTGAACTTCAGGGTAAAAAACTAACCCAAATGGCCTTTGATGGCGAAACTGCCTGGGGGCATAATTTTATGACCATGCAAGCCGAAAAATCGGATAGCATTACTACCGAAAACCTTAAACGGCAAAAACAGGATTTTCCTGACCCGTTTTTAGATTACAAAGACAAAGGCTATAATGCCGAACTTATTGGTGAAGATACCAAAGAAGGGGTAGAGTGCTTCAAAATTAAATTAACTAAAACGCCTGTAATTGTAGATGATAAAGAGGAGGAAAATATTTCGTTTTATTATTTTGATAAGGAAAACTTTGTACCCATAGTGGTTGAATCTGAGATAAGATCGGGCGAAATGAAAGGCATGGTTTCGCAATCTATATTTAGTGATTACGATGAAGTAGATGGGTTGTATTTCCCTTTCTCCATTACGCAAGGTATTAAAGATATGGGGGGGCAAACCATTAAAATTAGTAAAATTGAGCTTAACCCCGAGGTGGATATGGCTGAATTTGAATTCCCTACCGAATAACCATTGGTTGGCTAATGTTTCTTTAACCGGCAATGCATTGCA